>NZ_DAIUEH010000017.1:0-88755 GCF_036845245.1 Methylobacter sp. | reverse complement strand
GAACCAGATGGCTTATGCAGAATTGCAGAAGTTACGGACTGCGTAACATCAGTTATTAACGTTTTTCAGGTTTATCTTTTTTTATAGGTAACGTGAAATAAAAAGTACTGCCTTTCCCACGTTTGCTATTGAAACATAAAGTGCCTTTATGGGCTTCGATCAGCGAACGACTGATGGACAGTCCCATGCCGGTGCCGTTTATCTTGGTAGTGTGAAAAGGCGTCAATATTTTCTGTTGTTGCTCTTCATCAATGCCCAAGCCATTGTCTTTTACGCTAATCAGTATCTCATGATTCAATGTCAAGCGACTTTGGATGGTTAACAGGCGATGCTGATTTGGAGGTAAGTCCCGTAACGCGTCAATGCTGTTTCTGATCAGGTTTATAATGACTTGCTCAATTTGTATATGATCGACAACGACAGGAGGCAAATTATCGGTTAGTTCAAAATTGGGGGTTATGTTGTTGTGTTTAAATTCACTAATACAAAGGTCTATCGCATTATGAATCAAGGTATTAATGTCTGAAGTTAAATGCCGTTGTGAATGGGATTTACCGAATTCCTTCATGTTATGAATTATTCGGCCCACTCTTAAAGCCTGTTGCTGAGTTTTGGATAAGGTCTGGTTAAGTTTGCTTAGATCAGGATTTTCAGTGTTGATAAGGTCAATACTAACTTTTGTATAGACAGAAATAGCAGTCAAGGGTTGGTTTACTTCATGGGCAATGCCTGAAGCCATTTCTCCCATCATCGCAAGGCGAGTGACATGAGCGAGTTTTTCAAGATGTTCTTTTGCTTGTTCTTTCGCCTTTTTGCGCTCAGTGATGTCATTCATCGAGCCGACATAATTAATGATTTTACCCTGATCATTTTTTACTGCGGTAATGGTCAGCCAGACTGTATAGATTTCGCCATTCTTATGCCGGTTCAAGATTTCTCCTTCCCATGCATCGGTGGTATTCAGTGTATTCCACATAGCTGCATAAAAAGCTTTGCTATGTCGACCTGAGCTGAGCATGCGCGTGTTGCGGCCAATAGTTTCTTCAGCGCAGTAGCCGGTAATTTTGGTAAAGGACCGGTTGACCTGAAGGATAGTTGCATTGGTATCGGTGATGAGTATGCCATTCTGTGATTCGAAGGCAATGGCCGCGATTCTAAGCTGCTGCTCGGCCTGTTTACGTTCGCTGATGTCAGTAATGAAGCCAAACCAAAGCGTGGAGCCGTCCGCTTCCCTCTGTAACAGTGCGTTGCCCAATAGCCAGCGCACAGTGCCATCGTCAAATTTCACTCGATATTCATAGCACCACGGACTCAAGTCTCGTTCTGATTTCCGGATGGAGGCGATGATAGCGTCGTAGTCGTCCGGGTGTAGAAGGGCGAATACTCTGGATGCATCCTCGCGAACTTCTTCCGGGCTAAGCCGGTATATATCCCGGATAGCTTCACTGGCGTATGGACAGCAGGAGCGGCCATCGGCATACAAGCGAAATTGAAATATCACCCCGGGCAACTGGCTGGCGATTTTCTGAAGGCGATTCAGGGCTTCTTCTCGTACTTTTTGCGTCTGCATGCGTGCAGCATTGATCATGGCTATTTCTTTCGCTTCGCGCAAGGCTGCTTCCGTCTTCTTGATCTCGGTTATGTCGGTAAGCGTGATACGCAGCATCGAACTTTGGTTGGCGGTTATTACGCATTTGCAGTCCAACTGGACAGGAAATTCGACACCATCATTGCGTTTGAGTGTCAGTTCAATATTCTGCGGCTTGTTGCGCTTTAGTACGCCAACGAAAAAAAGATGCCAAAGGTCTCCGTCTTGAGGTGTAACAAAGGCGGCAAAACGACGATTCAACAGGTCGAAGCGATCCACTCCAAGTAGTCCGGCTGCGGTGAGATTGAGTTCAGCGATCAAACCTTCGCAGGTAAGGGTGAGGTAACCAACCGGAGCAAAATCATAAAGCTCAATATAGCGATCGCGGGACTCATCCAGAATGACATAAGCGCGCCGTAGCTCTTCATTCTGCAATTCCAGTTCAATCTGGTGTAGCTGAATTTTATGTAGTAATTCTTCGGCGGAGCGAACTGGCGAATCCGTTGCAGTATCCTGGGATAATCGGGCCTCAGCTGCTGTTCGTAATGGATCTGGAATAATTGGCGTTTTAGCCATGCATTGTTACTCGACTATCAATAAAGTAGGTCATTACTTACGAAATAATATATCACTAGCAGTGGTGGGGAAATATACAATTTTTCCATAACTATTCAAAAGCTTAAATTCTCTCAAGCATACGCCTGAAGTGTGGTGCTTTCATCTCGGTACTTTAAACAGGAAGCCGGGGACGAATAACTAACAACGGATGCCCGCGTCATTGAGTTTCTGTTTCACTGTTCGCAGTGTTATAGTCTGAGAAAACTCAGACAATATTGATCATGATCGGATTTATTCTTTGCAGTATATCGCTGGCATTTTTAGTACAAAACCCAAACGGATTTCTACAGCTACTCAGCACGCCTGTGGCTTTGGGTATCGGCCTGACGGTGGTGGCCATCAGTTTACTGGTGGGATATCTTAAAAAAGTTCCCAAGGTTATTTGGCACGATGGTTTTGCGAGCGGCTGCCTGCTGGCTTGGTACGCATACTGGGTGCCGCAATTCAACGCCGATGCGCCGATGTTCTTTTTCTTTCCGTTGTATTTCGCGCTATTCACCTCGATTGTGACGGTAAGCTTGATCAATAAGAGTGAATATTTCGATCTGGAATCGATTCAGTACCTGCGGCTTCTGGAAAAAAAAAGCCGTTTTAACATCAGTATATTTGTGGCGTTTGTATTGATTAGTCTGCTGGTTACCCGCCATTACACGCTTTACCCGATAGCTATGACTATTTTCATAGTTCGTCATACGATGATCGCTTGCCTGGAAATTATCGACAGACGATAACCCGTGTTTTTCAATCTGAAAACAGGGCAGGGCGAACCGATTTGCTATCCTCCTGGGTTCAATCTCAATACGATGCCGGAAAGTCTTCCTGGCGGCACTTTCCATTATAATGTCGGTTCTTTCGTAGATATTTCTTGAGCTATGTCTAAAAACCAGTCCTTTCAACGAGCCGCAGACGCTCCGCTTTTACCCACCGGCACGGTTAAATTTATTGTGTACTGCTTAGCCGGTTTTCGCGGCTGGATTATCCTGATGATGATTCTGGAAACCGGACAGGCCGCAGGCAGCATTCTGGTGCCGTATGCGATTAAAGCCATTATGGACGGCGTGACCACACATTTATCAGGCGCGGGTATGCTGGAAAGTTTACGCGGGCCGTTGTTGCTGTTGGCGGGCTTGAATATCGCGGAAATCCTGTTTAGCCGAGGCAGCGGAGCGGTATTGATTATCATGGGGCCGCGCTTGCGCCAGCGCACGACAAAAGCGTTGTATGCTTATTTGCAATATCATGCGCCACGGTATTTCGGCAGTCATTTTGCGGGCGCTTTGGCTCATCGCATCAGCGAAACATCAATGAGCGTTAATCATACGACCTGGTCGGTGCTATGCGATTTTTGGCCCATTCTGGTGACGTTCGCGGTTTCCATCGGGCTGTTATTAAACGTGCATCAAGGTTTAGGGTTGCTGGTTGCGGGCTGGGTATTTGTTTATGTGAGCCTTTCGTATTGGTTAGCGACGCGCTGCCAGCCTTATGCGCAGAATTATGCGGCGACCCGCAGCATGGTGAACGGCAAGATTGTCGATGCGGTGACCAATATCCTGAATGCCAAGTTGTTTGCACGCTTGCACTTTGAGCGGGAATATCTGGACGGTTTTCTGGAAACGGAAGTTAAGGCCGGACGGCGCACTTTTTGGTATATGGAACGGATACGCTGGTTCCAGTTTACTGCCGCGGCCATGCTCAAAGTCGGCACGGTTTATTATGCGCTGACTCTGTGGGACAGCGGTTTGATCGGGGTCGGCGATTTTACGATGAGCGTCGGGCTGGCTTTATTGATCATCAGCGATGCGCGTAACCTGACCCGGCGTTTCTTGGAGTTTTTCGAATATGTCGGCAATGTCGCCAACGGCGTGGAAACTATCGTCCAAGCGCATGAGATTGTCGATGTGCCGGATGCGTTGCCGCTACAAGTCAGCAAAGGCCGGATTGAATTTCGTCATGTGCGTTTCGGTTATGAGCCTGATCAGCCGGTGTTCGACGGCTTCAATGTCGTCATTGAGCCGGGGCAACGGGTCGGGCTGGTCGGCTTTTCCGGTTCCGGCAAATCGACTTTCGTTAGCCTGATGCTGCGTAATTATCAGCCGCAAAGCGGCCAGATCCTGATTGATGGCGTGGATATTCAGCAGGTTCAATTGGATTCACTGCATGAGCAGGTCAGTTTGATTCCGCAAGATCCCAGCCTGTTTCATCGCAGCCTGAAAGAAAACATCGGTTACGGCCGTTTGAAGGCGGATGATGAAGCTATTGAAGCGGCAGCGCGCATGGCGCATGCGGATGAGTTCATTCGGGTAATGCCTGAGGGCTATGATTCTTTGGTCGGCGAGCGCGGGGTTAAGCTATCCGGCGGCCAGCGTCAGCGCATTGCGATTGCGCGGGTGATGTTGAAAGACGCGCCGATTTTGATCCTGGATGAAGCCACGTCCAGCTTGGATTCGGTCACCGAAAAAACCATTCAGGAAAACCTGGATCGCGCGATGGGCCGCAAAACAGTCATTGCGATTGCGCACCGCTTGTCGACGATAGCGCATTTGGACCGGATTTTGGTGTTCGACCAGGGGCGCATCGTAGAGGATGGCGGACATGATCAACTGTTGGCACAGCAAGGCGTTTATTATCGTTTGTGGTCCATGCAGGCGGGTGGCTTCTTGCCGGAAGAGGCGGAAACGTAATTTCCGCCTGGACATTTGCTCTTTGGAAACTATCGGGTAAGTTGACGTAGGGCGTGCCGTGCGCGCCTTCCTGACACTCAAGGCGCGCACGGCACGCCCTACAGAATTCGGTCACCCACTGATGTGCCCCATCAAAAACTCCGGTATCCGCTGTTCCAGCCAATACTCCGGCTTGAACGGAATTAGTCCTGAGATAAAACCTACATGGCCGCCGTGTTTGGTCAGCTCCAAATGTACATAGGGCGATATTTCATTCGGGCCGGGTAGCACTTCTGTTGTCATAAACGGATCGTCAACCGCCTGAATCAATAAGGTGGGTACCGAGATTGATTTGAGATATTGCCTGGAACTGGAACGCCGGTAATAGTCGTGTACATCGTTAAAGCCATGCAATTTGGCTACGACCCTATCGTCATATTGCCAGAACGAATTGATCGCCGATAAATCGCCCAATGCTTTGATCTTTGCGGCTTCTTCAGACTGGCCTATGTTCTCCAGATGCTGCAATTTAACGTGCATATAGACTTTTAAATCTTTCAGCAAGTTGCCGCGGTAACACTTGGCAAAGCCGTTATCCAGTTTTGTCGCGCAAATATCTAACTGCAAAGGCACCGAAACCGCGACAGCCGCAAACAGTTTTAACCGGTCGCCGTGTTCGCCCAGCCACTTTAGAACCACATTACCGCCTAATGAAAAACCGACGACAGCTATAGGCGTTTCGGGTTCGCGCTGTCGTAAAGTTTGATAGAGAAAATGAATGTCCTCGGTTTCGCCTGAATGATAGCTTCGGGCCCGGTTATTGGATTGACCGCTACAGCCGCGGAAATTAATTGCGGCACTGCGAAAGCCTTGTTTAAGTAAGGTGCTTTGTAGGCCTTTAATATATTCCGATTGCGAGCTGCCGGTTAAGCCGTGTATCAGCATGATCAAGGGTCGGTTGCCGTATCCGCAATAATCGATGTCGATAAAATCATGGTCGGGAGTGATGAGCCTTTCGCGGCGATAATCAGGCGGATTGGGCGTATTTCTTAATAAGGCCGGATAAAGTGTCTGCAAGTGGCTGTTTGTTAACCACCAGGCGGCTTTGAATGTTGTTTTGGTCTGCATCGGCGATAGATTTATGTAACAAGAATGGTTGATTGTAATACCATTCGCGGATCATTAATCAATGTCTGAGGTTATCAATATGAAAAAAGGGGTGATTTATAATCACGGAAAAGACAGCATACCTTGGGGCGAGAAAACTATTCAATTTGCCGAGGTTGCCAGGGGGTACGGCTATTCGTTTGAAAGCCCGGATTATCAGGAACATTCGGACCCTGATAAACGGGTTGGGCAATTACTGGCGATGGATTTATCCGGCTACGATGAAGTCGTATTAGTCGGCTCCAGTATGGGGGCTTACGTTGCAACCGTAGCTTCGGAATCGATTAAACCCAAGGGGCTTTTTCTGCTGGCGCCTGCGTTTTATTTGCCCGGCTACCGGCAAACGGAGTTTAAGCCAACGGCTGAAGATATTCGGGTATTTCATGGCTGGCAGGACGATATTGTGCCGCCGGAGAATGCTTGGCGGTTTTGCCAAAAGCATCGAGTGCGTTTGAATTTATACGATACCGATCACCGGATGCTCAGCGCGATGCCTCAGTTGGTTGATGAATTCAGCCGGTTCTTGGCAGGGTTTAATGGATTTAAAAGTTGAGTTTTAGGGTTGATGGCCTCATATCTTTAATAATTAAACCTTAACAATAAGGCCATCCCATGAGTACATTGCATATTGTTTGTCCCGACTGCCAAGCGGTAAATCGCATAGCCTCCGAGCGCTTGGCCCAGCATCCCCGTTGCGGTCAATGCAAACAGCCGTTGTTTAGCGCCCATCCGCTGGAATTAACCGGCCGGAATTTTCAGCAGCATATTGCGCGCAATGATATTCCTGTCGTAGTCGATTTCTGGGCGTCCTGGTGCGGGCCTTGCAAGATGATGGCTCCGGCTTATGCCCAAGCGGCTGTTGCACTTGAACCGCATGTGCGTTTGGCTAAGCTCAATACTGAACAGGAACAGGGTATTGCCGCTCAATTTAATATTCGCAGTATTCCTACGATGGTGATATTCAAATCCGGTCATGAAGTTGCCCGTATGTCCGGCGCAATGAGTGCTGCGGATATTGTCCGCTGGGTCAAAAGCAGTATGTGAATTGGATCTACGAAATGTCAGGCAACGATAATGTTGCGGCTATAAGATACCAAGTGAAGATGGAACTTCGGAGCTTTCGATCTCCTTTAGGAATTGCGCGACCCAGAGTTCGACGCGCGGCAGGCAGCCATTCAACGAAGCCTGTTTTTGCGGAATATTGAAAAAGTCGGGTTCATGCAGGTAAGGGTGTGTGATTCTGCCGACGTCGATCGCATCATGACTGAGATCGACTAGCCGCCCGCCGATCATGTTGTATTGATGTTCATAGTGGCCGCAGATCGAACCGCCGAAGACCCGGTTCATGAACAGGCTTCCATACTTGCAGGAACCGGAAAGATCGGTTGGAGGCAGTGCGCCTCGCTCGGCAGCTTTCTCGCACCATTTGCGGAACACAAAAACCTTGGCTTGCGCGAAACGTTCGTAGGAATAGGCGAGTTGCGCCTCCCGGTCTAAACTCCAATCTGTCATTTTTGGGCCTAAGCTAAATATATATCGGCCCTCCATGAAGATCGGAGGGATAGGGTAGTGCAGCAGTAAAGTTGTCTACTCTACTGCTTGTCTCTTGGTTTCAGCGGCTTCATCATGAGTAAACCTGACCCTTTCCTCAGCTGAACGACCCAACGCTTTAGCGAACCACGGCGGCGGCGCATCGAACACTTTCTGGAATTCCGTTAATTGATCTATCGCTTCGGTTACATCCGGAATCTTGATCGGGTAAATATCGGCGCGTATCACTTTTGCCGCAGCCGGGCCTCCGATCGATTGCACGAACATGACATGGCAGTCTTTAATTAAATTGGCGCGAAACAGGTTCCTGTCTTCGGCGCTGTCGGCTTCAATAGTCGAGCGTATATCGACCAGTTTGTAATCGTGCCGTGATAACTGGTAAACCAGAAAACGTATGCAGGAACCGAAATGCCCGTTGATCAGTGCACCGCTGTTTGAACCGATCGCGACGCGGATAGAGTCGGGCATGTCGCCATCTTTATAGGGCAATATTTCAGGAAGGTCTTCATCTTCCGCTTCGTCGCCCCACAGGTAACGCACGGCTAATTTGATATTGGCAAGACCGATGCCGATATCCTCGCCGTCTTCTTCGCCATCCAGGCTGCCTAAACCGGTTTTAAGATTGGTGACGGTGATGGATTTTAATTTTTCATCATCCAGGGGCGGCCCCAGCCGCTCATGTAATATTTCCAGTAGCCTGGATATGTCGATGCCGGGCAGGATGCGCGATGCCAAGGCAATGCGTAAGGCTAGTTCACGGGGCAATGCTTCCATTTTAATCTCCTGATTTAACAAGCTTGGATAATAATTTGAGTGTTTTTCGGGTAGAGGCCAAGTCCAACGCAGTGAAATCGTCGTGCGTTTTAAGGGCGGGGTCAGCACCGGCCGCCAATAATTGTTCAACCACGTTCTCTCTATCGCTGGAGGCTGAATAAATCAACGCAGTAGCGCCGGAAGCGGTGTTTTGATAATTAATATCGATTCCCGCATTAATCAGTGCATCGATACAATCGCTGTTACCGGAGTAACAAGCCGCCCACAATGCGTTATTGCCGTATTGATCCAGAACATCCAGTGCTGCATTCTGTTCGATCAGAAAGCGGACGACATCGATACGGCCTTGTTGGCTTGCCAAAATCAACGGGTAAATGCCGTCACTGTTCTTTAAAGCCGGTTGTGCTACAGAAAAATAGTTATTTTGTAGCCAGTCGCGTAGTTCAGGATTCATCATGCTTGCTGGTGTTTTTCTTTCCAGCCGGAATAACCGCCTTCCAGACTGTAGACATCTTTAAAACCGAAGTCGCTGAAAAATTCGGCAAGGTGTTCGCTGGCATGGCCGTAATAACAATAAATCAACAGGCTGCGCTGCTTGTCGCCGCGTTTAACTAATGAATCCTTTAAGCCTTCATGAACATGCAGAGCATCTTCCAAATGTCCTGCTTTGTAATCTTTCATGTCCCTACAGTCCAGAATCATAGGCTTGGACTCTTTAATCAGGTTTTCAGAATCGGCAATGGAGATTGTTTTGTATTTTTTCATGGTAGTTTAAATGACTTCAGAAGGTCATTCCTCAAGAGGATGCGAAGGTTGTAGTAAAGCTAACAATAAAATAGATTTTGTTGCGATTAAATGTAGTGAGTCGCTCTATTTCTTCGTGTTAAGGGCTATATGAATGCCATATATATTTAGATAGCAAATTATTTGCCATAATCCTGAATAGCCCGTCTTTTATGGGGTTGACGAGAAATTTCAGGCAAAAAAAAGCGCCCTAGTCGAGAAAATAGGGCGCCGAAGGTACAACGCTCAGGAAAGGCTATGCAAACGAAACTAACTATGTAAATTATTATGCAGTAATAATGCCAATATTTAATTGTTAATTATTTCAAGTGGTTACTATTATCTGTCTCGATTTGAATCGTAATTTGTGGTGCATTTGCACCAAATGCAGCTATTTATGGTGCTTAACTGCCCTGATTTAGTGCACTTTCTTCGGATTTTTCGAGATCCATTCCGCGGAATATCGAGCAGCGCTTGAATACGTCCAATGTCGGCGTTACTTTTTTGTGCTGGCAAAATTTGGCGACCAGCTTGGACAGCCCTTTAATGTCGCGTCCTGTCGCTTCCGGGAAGGTAGTCACTAATTGATCGATTAAATCAGCAGCGACATTCAGCTCGAATTGCTCGATCATGACCTGCCAGATGCGGCGGCGTGCATCGGCGTCCGGCGGATAATATTTAATCAGCGCGATACAACGGGAAACAATGGCTTCATCAATGTCATCGACACGATTGGTGGTCAGAAACAGCAAGCCGTTAAAATATTCGAGGACCCTGAGAAACACTCCGACGACCGCATTCATCGCGATGTTATTGTCGCGCCGCTTGATGTAAACATCGGCCTCGTCGATCAGCATCACAGCGCCCCAGCGCTGAGCGCGGGTTAACACGTCTTTTAAAGCTTTTTCCATTTCGCCGACATTGAGTCCCAATTGCCCGGAATGCACACGGTACAATGGACGCTTGATGATTTCGGAATAGACTTCGGCCGTTAAGGTCTTGCCGACTCCGGCAGGACCGGCACAAAGCACCGTGGTGCCGCCCGACTTGCCTTCAATAATGTCGTCCATCAAGACATCCATTTCGGCGGTAAGAATGTCAATCAGGTCAATCTGTTCTTCGCGAAGAACCAGTTTTTGTTTTAATTCCGGTTGATATTGATAAGGCTTGATGTCATTAACATGCACCCATAAATGATGATGCAGTTCCAGATGGAACATCAGCAGGTAACAATGCACCGGCAGCTCGGTAAACAGGCCTTTGGGAATTTCTTTTTCCGACGCTTCGACTTCATTTTCGACCTTGCAGTCATAGCGGTTGCTTTTGGCGGCTTTGCGTAAATATTTAGCCAGAATGTCGCCTTTGGCATCCATCGTTAATACGCGTTCGCTGAGAATGCTTTCATCATTAACGAGGCGCGCAGATCCGCCTTCGGTAGACAAAACCACGACATCTTTGCGAGCCCAATCGGTGCTGCGATGCGAAGCGGTCGGGTCTTCCGCATAAAACCCGGTGCCTTTGCCTAAAAACTGTGTGCCTGACTGGCCGCACCATTCGAAATAACGTTCGGCGGCATCGTCATAAGTGGCGATAAGTTCGGGCGTTTCTTTAAGAAAGCCTTTGGCGACAAAAATTTCCGTAATCGTTTTGTCGGCAATATCGCGGGCGCGGATAGTTACTGTTGAGATTGCTACTTTGCCTTTGGCATTGGCTTTGATCTCAAGTGTAACCCGGCCGGTTTCTTCCTCGCCCGAAGGCGTAAAGTCTAATCGGGTGACCACGTAGGCCATCGGTTTTCCGGCAACATTGGCCTGGAATAACCAGCCGCGTATCGCGTCATTGATAAGATAACGGGCAATTGCCGGTAGCAGCATTTCAAGGTCACTTTCTTCAAACCTGACCGTATCGTCGTTCATCGCTTTTTGCAGCGTTGAAAGCAATGCGACATGGCCTTGCATTTCAGTCCCGGCTTGCTTATAAAGATCCTGCAAAAAATTGAGCTCGGTATTGGACAATTGTTTGAATGATACTTCGGCTTTATTGCCGAAACGCAGCTGGTCATTCAATGTCGCCAAGCCCGGAAACTCATTAATCATTGCTTCTACATACTTGCGCTCAATTTGAAGTTTCATAGGGTCTCTGTATCAATGCGTTGAAATAATGAAGCGGGGAACTAAACCACACTGACGGAGGCTTAAATCCCGTCAGTGTGGTTAGCATAAAAAGCAGAAAGTTATTTTTAATCGATAAAATGAAGGCTAATAATCTAAACCTTAAATAGCGCCTACTGCCGCATCTTTCACCACTACAAAAGTGTTTTCTTCTGCTTCGGCAAAAGTGACGAGAGGTGTTTTAGGGTTATAAGATTTAGCCGCGGCATAAGCGATGGCGACTTTATCTTCAGCGGATTGGCCTTTCAGTTCGCTTTTTTCAATATACAGCTCTTCAAGTATTTCGTTCCACACCAAGCCTTCCTTGAAAGGTAATAACTTATAAGTAATGCCTTCCAATTCAACCTGTAAGCCTTTGCTGATATTTTCCACATAAATCAAAGCAATGCAGTCCGCTGCAATATCGGCTTTGTATTTTTCAACAAAAACGGGCAATAAATCCAGCGTAGGCAACAGGCCATTGATGAATTTGATTTTGTCGCCTTCAATAATCAAAGCTGAATGAATAAACAGGGCTTCAGGTGGTTTACGGTCAGTTGTTGAGCCTTCGCGCAGAGAGCCTTCTTTTAAAACCAAATCGCCGCGATAAGCGTAAACGCCTGCAGTGCTGGTTTGACCATTGACCAGAGTGACAGTTAATAATCCTTTATCTTCATAGGTTTCTAATAGCATTGTTTGTTCTCCAGATAATTAAATAAATATTGCAAGTGCAGGTTGTGAGGATATTAACCTAAATAAAGCATGGTTTATGCCATATTAAAAATTATGATTATTTATCTTTTAAAACAGTAGGATGAAAGTTTTATTGTAGATTGGTCGTCGTGAATTATGGATATTTAACTCAACAACACAAATTGATTTTGTAAGTGATTGTCGTAAACCTTACAATTTTTAGCGGCCGAATTTCAGATGGAATGCAGTGTTTAAAGTACTTGAGTACAACGATGAGCGTAGGGCGTCACGACCATCAAGCTAAGAGGAGGATAGTTATGCTTGAAATGCTGTGGGCGCGATTAAATTCGCGCCTACAGTATTCATTTTTATGAAGCGGGAAACTGGTCAAACCGAAAGCCGTCAAATCAAGCTTTGGATTCCAGTGATACTTGATTTAAGGTTGCAGTGTTATGGGCGTCCCACAACCGCTTATAACTGCTATCCATCCGCGAAAGTTTTGCCGTTATTTGATTGAGCCGGTTAAATTCAGGAAACCTGCCTTTGTTGCTTCCGCTGTACCATTGCTCCATAGCCTGATTTAACCGTTGTCTGTCTGTATAGTCTTCAGCTATCTGGTTTTTCAACCACGTCATACTATTATCGGGGCTTAGATCGACTATCCGGTAACGCACGGCATCGTCAAAAATACGCACCCCGCCGCCTTCTGCGGCAGTTTGGTACAGCTTTACCGGATCGACAACTTCAACACCTGCCAGATAATCAATGGCGAATTCATGCAGTTCGGGCAGCCAGGGTACTGTCGGTCCCATTAATACGGTGGTGGCGTGTTGGGCAAGCTCGGCCAGACGCGGAAAAGTTTTATTGGTGATAGAACTGGCCGTTAAAAATACCCAGTCGGCATCAGGCAATAAAAATTCGCAGGCGGGATCGGGATAATCGCCCGGTACGGGCTGCCGTTCGATAATATGAAGATTGATTTGTTCGGCATAGCGTTCAATGCCGGGATAACGCCCGACAACAACGACTTTTTTACCTTGCAGTTGAGGTAGAAAATGATCGAAAACAGCCAGATTGGCATTGTCGGGAGTAGGTAACAGAGTTATGCCGGACGGTAATTCATAACGGTTTAAGCTGCAATTGATAGCTGCCATAGCCACCGTCGCCTTGTAAGGCTCCCAATCGGTGATCCATCCGGCCAGTTCCGCCAAAGTTTTACCGGCCAATGTGCCCGGCCATGACAAGGTTCGGGTCGGAATGCCGGGACTCATTGCCAAGCCAGTGCGCCCGGCATTACAGACCGTCCAAACCAGACCGATGCTTAGCTCGGTGACTTCTGTATCGCTACCGGCATAATCCAGCAATAGTTCATAAATACGCGCCGGATTTTCCATAGAAGCTATTCGGGCATTTCCAGCAATTTGGGCTCGGATTTAATCTGTTCGGCTTTGCCCCAGGCAGTGACGCCTTCAACAAAGCGTTTGGCCTTGGTCGGATGCGGCTTGACGACATCGTATTCGGCGTAAAAAGTGCCGTCGCTGTTAAACTGAAGCCGGCCGATACGCTGTTTTTTTGGCTCATCGTACCAGTAACAGGCTAAATTATCCGCTCCGGCATAAGGGTCTTTGATCAATTCAAAATCAGCGTCATCGTAACGCGGATAGTGTTTAATGTCTGTTTCGGTAAAACCCAGTTCGTGGATTTCTTCAGTCAACCGCTGACAGACGCATTCAGCCAGCTGACGGTTTATAGCGATGTGTTCGGACAAGTTCATTACTCGGTAATCCCCGCAGCTAAATCCATAATGACTGATGCGCCCGAAAGATCTTCGGGATCGAGTTGTTTCAGGTGAGACAAAACAATCTCGGCATCAGCGGTAAAACCTTGCCTTAGCTTGATAAAGGCCAAGGCTTTCAAAGTATATAAATAGAAAAAAGTGCCGTCATTGGCGTATGAATTCCATTTTGGCTGGTTTTGAGCCAGTAGACGATAATCGCTGGGAAAGCCGCCTTGTTTTGCCGACTCTTCCAGGCCCGCCAACACAATTCGTTCCGCATCAACGAGACGTTTTTGATAAAAATAAAACTTGTACAGCGCAAAATAGGTTTGCAAGCAATGGCTATCCAGCGTTTGCGCCTGTAAAAACAGCTTTTCCGCTCGGCTTTGATCAACCGAGCTTGCGGCCACAGCCGCTTGCAGCAGACTATTAACTTCGGCGGGCATATTCGGGCTGAACATCACCCGTTCTTCTACAAACGCAACTGAAGCCATTACCAGATCTCGGCAGGAACCAACAAATTGGCAACCGGCTCGCCGCCAAGCAGATGTTGCTCAATGATGGTTTTGACGTCTTCTTTTTTCAGCTTGCCGTACATCACCCCTTCCGGATAAACCAACACGCTGGGGCCCATCATACAAGGGCCCATGCAGCCGGTGTTGGTCAGGGCGATTTTTTCAAACAGATTGCGGGCTTGTATTTCATTCATGAATTCATTCATGATTTCAGCGCAACCGCTGCTGGCACAGGAACCCCTGGGATGTCCCTGCGGACGGTTTTGAGTACATACAAATACATGTTTTTCAGGTCTGGGCATGGTTTTATTCCTTAATGGTAGAAAAATTCACCACGAAGACACGAAGGACACGAAGAAAATAAGATTTCGTATCTTCGTGGCTCAACCACAAAAGGCGGAACTGGAGTTGCCATCCCATTTCTAACGATTCTGTGATGTACGGACTCGCGGTTATACTTGAATAACGTCAAACGTTGGAAAGGGGCAAAATGCCTTTCCTGTTTTTGTTCAGTAAAACTTCGTGTTCTTCGTGTCTTCGTGGTGAAGAATTATTCTATTTCGTGTCTTTCCGGTTACGCAGCTTGCTTATGTTCGTGAGTAAAACAGCTTTTCGGGCACACTTTGGAGCAAGCTTCGCAGCCGATACAATCCAGTTTGTTTTTGAGACTCATGACCATACTGTTGTCATCATCGTCTTCAAAATCACCGTAATCATCATCAAAGTCATCCGGATCAAGCGCGTCGGCTTTTTCAACTAAATCGAAAACATCGCGCGGGCAGACTTTAAAGCAACGTCCGCAACCGATGCAGGTTTTTTGATTGATGTCGGTTACATAAGCAGGCGTCCATTCCGTGCCGCCAAAGGTAACGCCTGTTACAAAATCAGACATGGCTATTCTCCTGCTCAGGCCGCTTCAGCTTGAGCGGCAATTAGTTTTTTGTTGGCTTCATCCCAGGCTTTACAGGCATCATAAGTGGCTTGAGCGATGCCTAGCAGTTCACCGTATCCTTCAGGTAAGCTGTCTTCAATCAGGTCATGTAAAACCATGGCTTGCTCATTAGCCAGGCGCTTGGTTTTTTTGACTTCTTTTTCCAGTTTTCTTAATTCTTCAGACATGCGTACCTCCTTAGTCGGTTGCAGCCGCGTTGTATTTTTCGATTAGCCCCAGTGCTTTCTCGATGGTTTGCTCGCTTTTTTCGCGTAATTCTTCCAGGCTTGAGAAGCCGAAACGATGGGTATCGCGCAATATTTTGTCGACCACAATGAGTCTCCCGACCATGATCAATGCGCGGCCGAAACCTTCATGACTGAGATGAACCATAGGTGCCGCCATCAGGCCGGTTCTTTTCTCAATCAGTGTCGCCAATGAGTTGTAATAAGCTTTTAAGCGGGCAATGGTAATTTCATCGGGATCGCCGATTACCGGAATATTTTTCTTGCGATCTTTAGTTAACACGATAGGGTCGATGATTTTTGCTTCCGACCAGCCTTCATAGGTATCGTAAGTATCAATCGCGCGTAATTGTTTGATCATATCTTTGACGATCTCGGAACTCAGATTGGTATCGTCTTCTTGTACGACTAATGCGGCAATGGCCATATTTTTTCTCCGTTAAGTGGTAGTTTGGTTTTACGAGCGGTCATTTTTAGCTCATCAAGCCCAAGTGGTTATCGTGTTGTAGGAGCGGGCCATGCCCGCGAGATGCTGGCGACACTTAATAAGCGTTGTTAATATCGCGGGCATGGCCCGCTCCTACAACAAGCGAAAATATCATTCGTCCCAACCCTCATCTTCCATTTGATTAAAACGTTCAGGATCGGGACTCTTGTGTTGATTAATCGCTTTTGCCAACCAACTGGACGGTCCGGCTTTCATCTCATTTTGCAGGTCAACGATTAAGTCTTTAATCTTGCCGCCTTCATGCACCTTAACCGGCTGTATGCCTTTAGCAATCAGCTGGTTAATGGCCGAGCCGCCGACAGCTTGGCAATACACCGCCGCACAGCCGTTCAGCAAATCAAGCTTGACCGACAACTTATCTTCATTGCCGTCCTGGCTGAGCTCGCCAAACTGGGCGGCTTCGAGTAATTGCGCGTCTTCCATGTCCACCGCATATATGGCGAAAGACTTGGCTGAGCCGAAATGCTGGTTTACCGTTTCCATATCGGTAGTGGCAAACGCTATTTTTAGTGCGGTTTCCATAAACTTTCTCTCATCAGTGCTTTGCACTATGTGCATACGTCTTGTTAATGACATGACAGCGGGTAGTCGGTTATTTCGCTGGCAGGCTTTTGGCCATATACCGAGCGGTAAACTGGAATTTCTTCATGGGAATAATTGATCACCAAGTTGGCCAAATCGAATAGCGTTTGCCGGGAGCCGCGGTAGCCGATCCAGGTTTTCTGGTAACCGCCGATAATGTCGTATAACGGAAATCCGGCCCTCAAAATAGGCGTGCCCAAGCGTTCGGCGGTATCGACAGCATGGGAATTGCCGATGACCAGTTGCACCTTGTTGGCTTTGCCGATCAATTCCATATCTTCAAGGTCGCCGATTTTGATGCTGTCGACAGGAATTCGCGCTAACAGCGGTACGTTGCAGGAAGTGATCGCGGCAACGACTTCCGCGCCCATTTCCTGAACCTGATCGATAAACGCGTTCAATAAATCCGCATCGGCGGCAATCGCTATGCGCAATTGGCCGAGCATAAAATGCGTGTCCAGCATCGCGTCCTGCAACTGTGAGCGCTGACGCTCTATACGCTCGGGAACATCGTTACCGCTGATTTCGGCTAATGCGGATATCAATGCATCATTGGCTTTTAAACCGTAAAGATGATCGAGAGCATAGGTCGGAACGCCGGTTTTCTGTTCCAGTAATTCAGCCACCTTGGCTAGCGATGGGCCGATAACGACCGTCGCCAGCGCATCGCCCAGCGTCGCCATTTCAGATATCAGGGTGCCGCCGATAGTCACAGGGCTGAAATCTTCATCGGTCAAACAGCCATCCAGCGAATCGGAAATATCGGGCACAAAAACAGGCCTGAGCTGGAATTGCTCGAAAATATCGCGAAGCGCTTCCAGGTCGCCGGGAGTCAGCATGTAATTGACCAAGACATTGACCTGGCGCTTGCGTTTGCCCGGATAGGTTCCCGCTTCTTTGGCATCCGGCACTAAAGCACGAATAATTTCGGTCAGCGTTGCGGCAAAACCGGTTTCTACACTGCCGGTAAAATCAGGCGTATTGACCGCGACCACTGCGATGTCGGCAAATTCCGGATTGGCTTCCCTGAACTCCCTGACGTTCCGATGGACATCGGCGCCTTGGGTTTCCGCCAATCCGGTAGTCAAAATAGTAATCAGGGCAGGGCGGGACTTTTCGGCAATGGTTTTAATACCTTCACGCACATTTTCGTCTGCGCCCATCACCGAGCTGCCTTGATCCATTGCCGTACTTTGCAATGGAATAGGTTCCCTGAAGTGGCGCACAAAAAACACTTTAGCGAAAGCGGTGCAACCTTGCGAGCCGTGCAACATCGGCATGGAACGATTAAAGCCCAATGTCGCCAGGGAACCGCCTATCGGCTGGCTGGCTTTCAGCGGATTGACTGATAGCGCTTTGTTTCTTTTCAGGATGTCAGCCATTTGTCACCTTCCTGTTTTTCCACGGTGCGGGCGCTCTAACTGCCTCCCATACCGGGCTTTCAATCGTTAACGCCAGTTGGCGCACCAGTTCCAGCATGCCTTGATAGCCTTCGTAACCGAATTCGCGTTCCTGGTTAATATCCAAAAACGGAACTTTGGCTTTAAGCGCCGTGTACATGTTACGGCCGCCGGCGATCAAAATGTCGGCCTTGTAATCATGGACGATTTTCAGCAACGCTTTGGGGCTGCCGTCGTCGATCATGACGGTGTCTTCGCCCATCAGCTCGCGGATTCTGGCTTTGTCTTCCTCGGTGGATTTCTTGGTGCCGGTCGCAACGACCACCATGCCCAAATCCTGCAACGCGGAAATCACCGACCAGCTTTTTACGCCGCCGGTAAACAGCAACACCCGTTTGCCTTTCAGGCGTACTTTCCATGGTTCCAATGCTTTCTGAATCCGGGTTTCTTCACGCAATATCAGCGCTTCGGTGCGTTCGGTTAAATCCGGATCGTTAAGCACTTTAGCAAAGTCCCGTAATGATTGGCTGGTGTCGGTTATGCCGTAATAGCTGCCTTCAAACCACGGCGTACCGTATTGTTGTTGCAACTTGCGGGCGACATTGACCATTGCTTTGGAGCAAACCATCATATTGACTTCGGCTTTGTGCATGGTTTGCACTTCGCGAAATCTTGCATCGCCTGATAATGTGCACAATATGCGCAAACCCAGTTCATCGAATAGCGGCAGCACATGCCAGAATTCACCGGCGATGTTGTATTCGCCGATCAGGTTAACGTCATGGATTTTTATATCCGAGCGCTGAACGGTTAAAGGCAATGGATCGGGATCACGGGTGCCGATCACATGATTAACCATCGCGTCACCGGCAATACGGTTACCGAGATTTTTGGTGCCGTAAAATCCGGCGCTGTCAATCGGTACAACAGGAACGCCCCAGCGTTCCTGGGCTGATTTACAGATGGCGTTAATATCATCGCCAACCAGCGCAGGAACGCAGGTGTTATAAATAAATACGGCGGGTGGATGGTAAGTATCAATTGCCTGCTTAATCGCATGGAACAGTCGCTTTTCCGAGCGCCCCATCACAATGTCCTGCTCGGTCAAGTCGGTCGTCATCCCGATGCGATATAAATCCGCCCCGGAAGAGCGCGTGCCCCGGTTATCCCAGGAGCTGCCCGCACAAGCGATAGGCCCGTGGACGATATGAGCGACATCGGCAATCGGTAACAGGGCAATCTGCGCACCGTCAAAAGCGCAGCCACCCGCCGAAGCGCCGGGTTTGGGTTTGGCACAACCGGACTTTTCCTTCTTGTTATGCTCACAGGCAGGTTCGTCCAGCAGCGCGGCAATGTCTTTAGTTGATTTCATGGCTATGACCAGATGGCTTTGTTTATATTGGACTAAGCAACCATTGTGCCATTTTGTATAGCATTGAAATTATTAGGGTTTATTGATCGTCGGTTTGTAGGAAAGCTTACAAAACTGATGGAGGGATATAACAAGCAGGGTCATTGGAGCAATGTTGATGTGTATTCGGCTGTTTACCGCGCGGTCATTAACGGATATTAAGTAGTTACAAACAACGCCACGAAGATTGTTTTATATTTTTCTTCTTGTCATCTAATCAGTTTTGTGAAACGAAACTGATTAGATGACAAGAATGAGAAGTTGAAAATACCTGAGTCCGGTGTTAAGGTTTTGGTTTCGTGGTATCGATACAAGCAATAGCGGATCGCCCTGATCATTCTTAAATATAACAAGAACAGGAAGGGTAAAAGATGGATTCAGCAAGCAGGGGTCATATGCCCGTAAAGAACGGGGATTGGATACCTCTGGCAAGGAGCTTCCAACACTGTTGATTTAAGCTGGAGCTATCTAGTCAGGTGTAGATACGAATTTAGTTGCATCCACACCTGCTGGGCTCATCGCTCATAATTTCTCTTAAGTTCTCAGTATTGGGCATTGCTCCTCTCCTTGTAGTCGACGCCTTATATTCCTGTCGCTACAACCTAACCCCCAGAGGTACCGAAATATGATGCTGCTGGTCTTTACACTGGATGATTGGCGCTGTGCGCTGGAACTTTCCAGCGTGGAAAAGGTATATCGTGCGGTCGCAGTCACCCCCTTGCCGGATGCACCGGATATCGTCCTGGGTGTCGTTAATGTCAGGGGCGCCGTGTTGCCGGTTGTCGACGTACGGCGGCGCTTCCGCCTGCCGGAGAAAAACCTGACGCCGGACGATCAGTTCATCGTCGCCAACTCCTCCGGCCGTCTGGTTGTGCTTGTCGTAGATAATGTCGCCGGTGTCATCGAGTGTTCCGGGGAAGACATTGTTCCGGCAAGCGCCATCGTACCCGGCATGGAGTATGTTGAAGGAGTGGCCAGGCTCAAGGACGGCATGATCCTGATTCATAATCTGGCCCGTTTTCTTTCGCTTGAAGAAAAGACCGCGCTGGAACAGGCCTTGGAGAATATCTAACCATGGACATAACCGAGACATCGCAACATTCTTTATTGGCGCGTTTCAGCGAATTCCTGGCACAGCAGATAGGGCTGCATTTTCCTCCGGAACGCGAGTGTGACCTGCTGCGCGGGATCGAGGCTGCTGCGCGGGACTTCGGATTCCAGGATGCCGGGGCCTGCATGCAATGGTTGCTATCCACCCCGCTGGATCGTAACCGGATCGAAATCCTTGCCTGTCATTTGACGGTGGGAGAAACCTATTTCTTCCGCGATCCTCAGGTATTCGAAGCATTGAAAATGCATATTCTGCCCGCGCTGATCCAGTCCCGCAGATCATACGGGCAAACGTTCAGACTTTGGAGCGCCGGTTGTGCGACTGGAGAAGAAGCTTATTCGCTTGCCATTCTGGTGCAGCGGATGATCCCCGATTTCAAGCAATGGCACATCACCATCCTCGCCACCGACATTAATCCCCATGCTTTAGCCAAGGCCGAATCCGGTAGTTATGGCGAATGGTCTTTTCGTAATGCGCCTATTTGGCTGAAAAGCGGTTATTTCCGCCCAATTGAAAATGGCCGCTACGAAATCATTCCCTCAGTGCGCGAAATGGTCACGTTTGCCTACCTCAACCTGATGGAAGACGCCTATCCGTCGCCGATAAATAATACCAACGCGATGGATATCATCTTCTGCCGCAATGTAATGATGTATTTCAAGCCGGGTCAAGCCACTCAGGTAATGCGTAGGCATTGCCTGACACTGGTGGATGGCGGCTGGCTGGTTATCAATCCTACAGAGGCTTACCGGACCATGACTGAAACGATGGACATGGTTAATTTTTCCGGTACGGTCCTATATCAAAAAATTGCTTCGGGCACAACACCGGGTTCGGTAGAGTCTTCTCAGGCGAGGCCGGAACCGCTCGAACAGATTAGAATCGACCCGGCGGCGACAAAACGGCCTTCGCGAAAGCCTGAGCTGGTGGCCGTAGACAAGGCGTCGTTTCCATCGAGATCGTCTGACTATGGGCTGGCCCTGACTCTTTTCCAACAAGGGCGTTACGCCGAAGCGTCAGCACAAGCCGTCAGGCTTCTGTCCAGTTGGAAAACCAAGGTGCAGGCAATGACTCTTCTCGCCAGAATCGACGCCAATAAAGGGGATTTGGCTGGTGCGCGGCAATGGTGCATGCAGGCGATTAATGCCGACTGCCTGAATCCAGCCGGGCATTACCTGATGGCTATCGTGCTGTTGGAACAGGGGCGGACCGACGATAGCATGCAGGAACTCAAGCGCACGTTGTACCTGGATCCGGATTATGTGCTCGCCTATTTCACGTTAGCTACCCTGTATCGGCAACTGGGCAGACACAAGGAAGCCGGGAAACATTTTGAAAATGCGCTGCTGTTGCTCGATGCACTTCCGCCCGAAGAGGTTCTGCCGGAGGCGGAAGGCATGACCGCAGGACGCTTGGCGGAAATCATCCACACTCTATGCGATCAGGAAAAGTCGGCATGAAAAAACAGAGCATCAAAACCGGCACGAAAGACCCGGCCAAGACTGATTCAGGACAGCTGGGTTCCACCACGCCGCAACAATGGCAGGGCATTCTCAAGGCCAGGGCTCTGGCGCTTGCACAAATGCCGGAGCAGGCCGGGCCAACGGAATCTATCGAAGTCGTAATATTCCAGCTGGCCTATGAAACCTACGGTATCGAAACCGCCTGGGTACGCGAGGTTTACCCGCTGAAAGACCTTACCCCGCTGCCATGTACGCCCGGGTTCGTTGCCGGCATCGTCAATGTGCGCGGCCAGGTCATATCGGTGATAGATATCAAAAAGTTCTTCGACCTGCCGGAAAAAGGGCTGACCGATCTCAACAAGGTGATCATCCTTTCCAACGGCGTTATGGAGTTCGGCATTTTGGCGGATTCCGTCGTCGAGGTGAAGTCTATCCCGCTGAATAAAATTCAAGCCGGACTGCCAACGCTCACCGGTATCCGCGAGGACTATCTGAGAGGAATCACGGCAGAGCGGCTGGTGATCCTGGATG
The DNA here is from genome assembly GCF_036845245.1 of Methylobacter sp. Lineage (NCBI taxonomy): Bacteria > Pseudomonadati > Pseudomonadota > Gammaproteobacteria > Methylococcales > Methylococcaceae > Methylobacter > Methylobacter sp. The sequence goes on along the minus strand of NZ_DAIUEH010000017.1, from coordinate 66,297 downwards.
CGGCGAAGCTGCTGACGGACAGCAATATCATCGTGCATGAAGAGTGTGCGTAAATGAACCAGCGATCCGGCAAAAATAATGTACGACACGCTATGAATAAGAGGCTAACAACATGAAATTCTCAATTGGATCGAAACTGTGGACAGGGTTTATCTCCATTCTGTTTGTACTGATGGTTGTCGGCGGCATTTCCTATACGAATACGGCAAAGCTGACCGATACCGCGCGCTGGGTAAACCATACCTACAAGGTACTGACCAAGCTGCGGGAACTGCTGTCCGCGCTACAGGACATGGAAGTCGGCCAACGCGGTTACATCATCACAGGCGAGGAACGCTATCTGGAACCTTATCAAGCGGCCATACACAATATCGACAAGCTGATCCTGGAACTTAAGCAGCTCACTGTGGATAACCAAATTCAGCAACGGCGCTTGGAAACGATAGGCTCATTGGTTGCAGGCAAGCTTGACGAACTCAAGGCAACCATAGACCTGCGCCGTAATAAGGGCTTGGAGGCGGCGCGGTCTGTGGTGGTGTTGGACAAGGGCAAGAAATTGATGGATGAACTGCGCGCGGTCGTGCGGGAAATGGAAGACCAGGAAAACGAGCTATTGAAACAACGGGAACAAGAAGCCGCAATCAGTGCGCAAAACACCGTCAGGTCGATTATTTTCGGTTCTTTGTTTGCCTGTGCGCTGGTTATCGGGGGAGGCTTGTTCCTTACCCGGCATATTTCCAGACCGCTCAAAGAGATTGCGAGCATCGCCGAACGTATCGCCGCCGGAGATTTGTCGATGACGCTAGACGTCAGCCAGCGGGCTGATGAAGTGGGGGTGCTGATGCGGATGTTCGCCGGCATGCTGCAATCGCTCCAGGAAATGGCTAATATTGCGAAACAGATTGCCGCAGGTGATCTTATGGTGCAGGTAAAGCCGCAATCGGATAAAGATACTTTGGGAAATGCGTTTGCCGCGATGGTGAATAATCTGCGCAAGCTCACGCTGGAAATTCGCGACGGCATGAATGTCCTGGCCTCATCATCGTCGGAAATACTGGCGACGACCACACAGGTGACTTCCAGCGCCGCGGAGACGGCAACGGCGGTCAGCGAAACCACAGCGACGGTCGAAGAAGTCAAGCAAACGGTACAGCAGGCCAGCCGGAAAGCCAAGTTGGTATCCGACAGCGCGCAGCAGGTGGCGAAAGTCTCACAAACGGGACGGCAGGCTGTAGAAGAACTGATAGCAGGAATGGACCGCATCCGCGAGCAAACGACCACGGCGGCGGAAAGCATTGTCAGATTGAGCGAACAGAGTCAGGTCATTGGCGAGATTATCCTGACCGTTAATGACCTGGCCGAGCAGTCCAACCTGCTGGCGGTCAATGCCGCTATCGAAGCGGCGAAAGCCGGCGACCAGGGCAAGGGCTTTGCGGTGGTGGCCCAGGAGATCAAGAGCCTGGCGGAACAGTCCAAACAGGCAACAGCCCAGGTGCGGACCATCCTGGGCGATATCCAGAAAGCGACCGGTGCGGCGGTGATGGCTAACGATCTGAGCGGTAAGGCGGTGGAAGAGGGCATGCAGCAGTCGGATGCAGCCGGAGAGTCCATCCGCATGCTGGAGGAGAGCATCGGCGAGGCGGCGCAGGCGGCGTTGCAGATAGCGGCCTCAAGTCAGCAGCAGTTGGTCGGAATGGATCAGGTGGCGCTGGCGATGGAGAGCATCAAACAGGCCAGTATCCAGAATATGGCCGGCACCGGGCAGGCCGAGGCCGCTGCGCAAAACCTCCACGAACTGGGAGGGAAGCTTAAGCAGCTGGTGGAACGGTACAAAATTTAAAGATGATTTGTTGCATGCCGGTGGTGGTAGCCATGAGTACGTTCTATTCATTCAATCGGGTGCGGGAAAAACATAATGGGATTGTGGGCATGAATGATAAGCGGGTTGACGGCGCCAATAGGATGAGGCTTGAGGCCAAGGAACAGCTAATGGAGGATGCCGATGTCTGAAAAAGAGAGCGATTTCCTGAAGCGCTTGCTGGTGACTTTCAGGATCGAGGCCCAAGAGCATCTCGATGCGCTGTTCGCCGGAATTGGCGAGCTTGAGAGAATACCTGATGAAACCAGGCAGGCTGAACTGATTGAGACGATATTTCGCGAAGCGCATAGCCTAAAGGGTGCGGCCCGGTCGGTGAATATGACGCAAATTGAAGCGGCTTGCCAGTCGTTGGAAAGCACTTTCGCCGAGATGAAAAATCAGCGCATTGTGCTGACAACGGAATCATTCGACCGCCTGCACCAGGAAATCAATCGCCTGGGCACGTTGCTTGAGCCCGAACCGCAGGTCGAGCCTAAGCCGCAGATCAAGCACGGTTTAGAAGAGAGGGCCGCTGCTGTAGCAGAAACACGGCCCGAACCGCAGATATCCACGGTGCTGAGCAAAGCTGCCAGGGCTTTGCCGGAGGAAGGCTTGGCGGTAGCTGGAACAGTCAGGATTTCCACGGAAAAGCTCGATTCGATTTTTTTGCAGGTCGAGGAAATGTTGACGGCGAAGCTACTGGCGCAGCAACGCCGCCAGGAGCTGCAAACGCTGCAAGCCATGGTGGCCGAGTGGAGCAAGAACTGGTCAGAGAAAGTAGCGCAGCATCCGGACTTTTTCAGTACGCCGGTAAAACAGCCGCAATGGCTGGAACTGGTCGAGCAGAACTCAGCCTTCATCAAGACGCTAAGCTATCAGCTCGGCGTGATGGGCAAGACAGCCGATCAGGATCAGCGCATGGTGACGAAAATAGTGGACGAGCTGCTGGACAATATGAAAAAAGCCTTGATGCTCCCTTTTTCGACGCTGATGGAAGTTTTTCCCAGATTGGTGCGCGATCTAGCCAGGAATGGCGGTAAAGATATCGAACTGGAAATCCGGGGCGGCGAAATTGAGGCTGACCGCAGGATACTTGAGGAAATCAAGGACCCGCTTATCCATCTGTTACGCAATTGCGTCGATCACGGCATCGAGTTGCCGAATGAACGGGCAAGCTGCGATAAACCGCTACGCGGAAAAATCAGTATCGTTATTTTTCCGCGTAGCGGCAACCGCGTCGAAATTGACGTTTCGGACGACGGCGCCGGGATCGATACTGTCAAGGTGAAGGCTGCAGCCGCCAGGCTAGGCATCCAGCAACAACAAGATGCGTTCGGGTCGGATGACGATACGGATGTGGAACTGATCTACCAGTCGGGCGTTTCAACCAGCCCGATCATTACAGAAGTTTCCGGCAGAGGCATCGGGCTCGCAATCGTGCGTGAAAAAGTGGAACGACTGGGCGGTGGCATCGCGGTTGAAACCCAACAGGGTGTCGGCACCACGTTTCGCATCGAGTTGCCGCTCACGCTCGCCACTTATCGAGGCGTCGTCGTGCGCGTGGCGATGCAGACGTTCGTACTGCCGGGCAGTCATGTGGAACGTAGCCTGAGAATTCGCCGGGACGACATCCGGACCTTGGAAAACCGCGAAACGATCCGGCTGGGCGATCAGACGTTGTCGCTGGCATGGCTGGGCGATGTGCTCGGCATAGCCGGTCAGGACGCAAGCGATACCTTGTTGCATCAAGTGCTGGTGCTGACCGCCGGTGAAAAGCGCATCGCATTTGTTGTGGACGAAATTCTGGGCGAGCAGGAAGTATTGGTCAAAAGCCTGGGACGGCAGCTCTCGCGGGTACGCAACATCTCGGGCGCGACCATTCTGGGATCGGGCAAGGTGGTGCCGATACTGAATGTTAGCGATCTGCTGAAGTCCGCTTTGCAAACGGCGCACACCGGAATCGGCAGAACGCTTGAATCCAAAGCGGAAACGAAAGCGCCTAAGCAAGCCGTGCTGGTGGTGGAAGATTCGATCACCGCACGCAGCCTGCTTAAGGGCATTCTGGAAGTTGCGGGCTACAAGGTGGTGACGGCGGTCGACGGCATTGACGGCCTGACCCAGCTGCGTAGCGGCGAATTCGACATCGTGGTGTCCGACGTGGATATGCCGCGCATGAACGGCTTCGACCTGACGGCGAAAATACGTAGCGACAAAAAGTTGGCCGATTTGCCGGTGATACTGGTGACGGCGCTGGAATCACGCGAAGACCGCGAACGAGGCGTCGATGTCGGCGCCAATGCCTATATCGTCAAACGCAGTTTCGAGCAGAGCAATTTGCTGGAAGTACTGCGCAGACTCATTTAAAGGGAACAAGATGGCGGAAAAACTTGAATACGGAACGAAATCCCGAGAGGCCGGAGAGTATGATGGTCGATAGCGCGTCCGACAATGCAAACAGGCGACCGCCGATCAGGGTATTGGTGGTCGAGGACTCGGTTTCTGTACGGGAGTTTCTGGTTTATCTGTTTGCTTCGGATCAGGAAATCCAGGTGATAGGCACGGCCAATAACGGTGAAGAAGCGCTCACGGCCGTCCAGGACAGCAAACCCGACGTGATCACTATGGATATTCATATGCCGAAAATGGACGGTTACACAGCAACCCGGGTCATTATGGAACGTTTTCCTACGCCGGTTGTGATTGTGACCGGCAGTTCTTCGGTCAGGGAGATGGCGACTACCATCAGGGCATTGGAGGCGGGCGCGCTGGCGATCGTAAAAAGACCGGCGGGCATCGGCCACCCGGATCATGCGGCAACCGCAAGAGAATTGATCCAGACCGTCAAGCTGATGTCGGAAGTCAAGGTCGTCAAACGCTGGCCACAGCGGAGAATAGCGGCTGAAGATGGCATTAAGCCGCTTATGCCGGAACCTGTCCGCAGAGAAGTACATTTAGTGGCAATCGGATCATCCACCGGCGGGCCGCCGGTATTGCAGCTTTTATTATCGAGACTTCCGAAGAATTTTCATGTGCCGATTATCATCGTCCAGCACATTGCACAAGGTTTCACCGAAGGGTTTGCGCAATGGCTTGCGGAATCTTCAGGCTTTCCTGTCAGCGTGGCGGCGGACGGCGAGCTGATGCAGCCCGGCCATGCTTATATCGCGCCGCACGGTTTCCAGACAACAGTAGACAGCCACGGGCATATCACACTGCAAGGCAGCAACCCGGAGAACGGACATCTGCCGTCGGTCTCGTGCCTGTTCCGCTCGGTCGCGGAAGCTTTCGGGGCGGGCGCAGTCGGGATATTGCTCACAGGCATGGGCAAGGATGGCGCTGTAGAGCTTGGTTTAATGAAGGCAACAGGAGCGATTACCGTTGCCCAGGACAAAGAAAGCTCCCTGGTGCACGGTATGCCGGGTGAGGCCATCTTGCTGAGCGCCGCATCGTACGTGCTGCCGCCGGATAAAATCGCCGATGTGCTGACGAATCTGACCAACCACCCAAGTAAAATTGGAGAGTAACTGATGAAATTCGAAATGAATAAGAACAACAGCGTCAGAATTCTTATCGCCGAGGACAGCCGTACCCAAGCCGAGCAACTGCGTTTCCTGCTTGAGCAACATGGCTATCAGGTGATCGTCGCCGCTGACGGTAAGCAAGCGCTACAGGCAGTCATTGCGGAAAAACCGACTTTGGTCATTAGCGACATTATGATGCCGGAGATGAATGGCTATGAACTGTGTAAAGCGATCAAGTCCGATGAAAAATTGAAGGATATTCCGATTATTTTGGTCACTTCACTGGCCGATCCGCATGACGTGATCCGAGGATTGGAATGCGGAGCCGATAATTTCATTCGCAAGCCTTATGACAGCGATTACTTGGTGTCACGCATCAATTATTTGTTGATGAACCTTGAACTGCGCAAGAACCAGAAGATGCAGCTGGGGGTGGAAATCGATCTCAACGGCCATAAACATTTTATTACCGCCGAGCGCCAGCAAATCCTGGATCTGTTGATTTCGACATACGAGCAGGCCGTTCAGGTCAATAGAGAATTAATACAGCGGGACAAGGAATTAATGGACTGCAATGAGATGCTCACCGGACTGTATTACATTGCAGATGGACTCAATCAAGCGGACAGCGAACGAGCGGTAGCGGAAACAGTGCTGGAGCGGGCAATGAAGTTGCCGGGAATACAGGCCGGCTGGATCTGGCTGCGGGACGGCGAATCCGGTTTCCGGCTCGCCGCCGCGCGCAACTTGCCGACAGTGTTGAACAAGCCGCCGGATGCCTTCGATAGCCTTTGTGCGTGCCAACGCAAACTGCTCACCGGCGAACTGGACAATGCCGTCAATATCATCGAGTGCGAGCACTTCACCAAAACGCTGAGTAAAACGGATGGTTTGCGCCGCCATGCCAGTATTCCCCTGTGGAGTAGCGGCCATTACGCGCTGGGTGTCATGAATCTGGCCGGATATGGCGACGGTCTGTTTGATGAAAAGATACTGAAAATATTGTTCGGCATCGGCAATCAGGTAGCGGTGGCTTTGGAGCGCGCCCAGCTGCACGAGCATCTGGAGCAGTTGGTCGAGGAAAGAACCGCCAAGCTTGCGGCGGAAATGGCGGAACGCATACGTATCCAGCAAGAACAGGCGCGACTGGTGGCGATCATAGAGGCCACCTCCGATCTTATGTCTACCGGAGATATTGACGGCAACGTGATTTATTTGAATCCGGCCGGCAAGCGGATGTTGGGATTTGCGCCGGAATTCGACGCGGCCACGATAAATTTTTTTGATACCCATCCGCTGTGGGCGGCGCAGTTGATCAGGAACGAGGCGATTCCCTACGCGATTGAACATGGAATCTGGAACGGAGAGACGGCGCTGTTTGGGCCTGACGGCCGGGAGATTCCGGTTCTGCAATTGATTATCGCGCACAAAGAACGGGATGGGGCGCTGGCCTACTTATCGACGATCATACGCGACATTACCCAGTACAAGAAGGCGGAGGAAGCGTTACGGGAAAGCGAAGAACGTTACCGGCGGATTACCGAGGGAATCACCGATTACCAGTATACGGTGCGCGTCAAAAACGGTCGCGTTGTGGAAACCATACAAAGTCCGGCCTGCGTAACGGTGACAGGGTATACCGCGGAAGAGTTTGCCGCCAATCCCTATCTCTGGATTCAGATGGTCGTGCCGGAGGATCGCGCACTGGTCATGAATCGCGTACACCAGATTCTGGCAGGGAATGACGGTTTACCTATTGAACATCGGATCATCCAAAAAAACGGGGAGACTCGATGGATTAATGACACGATCATTCTGTTCAAAGACGCCTCCGGGAAACTGCTGTCTTACGACGGCGTGATCAAGGATATTACCGAGCGTAAATTGGTAGAGGAGACGGTGAAACGCCTCAACGAAGAGCTGGAAAGCAAGGTGGCGGTACGTACCACCGATTTGGAATTGGCACGGCGGGCGGCGGAGGAAGCTAATCGGGCTAAATCGACTTTTCTCGCCACGATGAGCCATGAGATTCGCACACCGATGAACGGTGTGATCGGCATGGTCGACATGCTGCACCAAAGCAGTCTTAAGGGCTATCAGGTAGAAATAGTCGATCTGATCCGCGAATCGGCGTATTCCCTGCTGGATATCATCGAGGACATTCTCGATTTCTCGAAGATCGAGGCTAACAAGCTGGAGCTCGACAGTGCGCCGATGCAGGTAGCCGACATGGTCGAGAAAGTTTGCGCGATGCTGGACAATCTGGCCGAGAAAAAACGAGTGGAACTCACCCTGTTCACCGATCCGGCGATTCCCGCAGAAGTGCAAGGGGATGCCGGGCGGCTGCGCCAGATGCTGGTTAACCTCGTCAACAACGCGATCAAGTTTTCCGGCGGACAAGAAGGTTTAGGCCGGGTCTCGGTGCGGGCTGTACTGGTAGAACGCAGTCCGGAACAGATTATAGTGGAGTTTCGCGTAGCCGATAACGGTATCGGCATGGATAAAGAGACGCTGTCGGGACTGTTCATGCCTTTCGTTCAGGCCGAAGCTTCCACCACCCGGCGCTTTGGCGGTACCGGACTGGGGCTGGCTATCTCCTTTCATCTGGTGAAACTGATGGGCGGTGAGATCGCGGTGCAAAGCGAACTCGGTAAAGGTTCCTCCTTCAGCGTACGCTTACCGTTCGTGCCGCTGTCGGTCAAGGCTAATGCTGCAGAAGCTCCGGTATCCAGGCTTTCGTGCCTGGTGATTGGCGACTCGTTGGGGCTGGCTGACGATGTTGCCGCGTATCTCGGACACGGCGGCGCGTTTGTCGAACGGGCAGTGAATCTGGCGGTAGCGCTGGAGTTGAGCCGGGTGGATTTGTCAGGTCCGTGGGTATGGATCATCGATGCCGATATTGCGCCGTCACCGCTGGATGAATTGCGCGCCATTTCCAGCCGTCGGCCGGAACAGGACATACGTTTCGTTGTTATCGGGCGCGGGAAACGCCGCAAGCCGCGTCTGGAGGATATCGGCATGGTGTTGGTGGATGGTAATGTGCTGATTCAAGCGACTGTGTTTAAGGCTGTGTCGATTGCCATCGGGCGGGAACAGGAGGAAAAGGCAGAGCCTTTGTTAGGCAAAACTGAAGAAGCGTTTAGCCCGCCATCGAGAGAGGTGGCTCTGCATCAGGACCGGTTGATCCTGGTGGCCGAAGATAACGAAACCAACCGGAAGGTGATCCTGCGTCAGCTCGCTCTGCTCGGTTTTGCTGCGGACGTGACTGATAATGGTCGTCAGGCGCTGGAACGCTGGCAGAGCGGTGAATATGCGTTGTTGCTGACCGACCTGCACATGCCGGAAATGGATGGCTATGAACTGACAACGGCCATTCGTGCAGAAGAAAAGGATTTTCGGCGTATTCCGATTGTGGCTTTCACCGCCAATGCGCTCAAAGGTGAGTCTGAGTACTGTCGCGTCGTCGGTATGGACGATTATCTGAGTAAGCCGGTGCAACTGGCTCAGTTGAAGGCTATGTTGGAAAAATGGCTGCCGGCCGCTGCCGAGTCAGGTTCGTATTCATGCGCTATCTCGCCCATGCAAACCATGGCGGTTAAGCCGGTGGATGTGAATGTGCTCAAGGAGATGGTTGGCGACGACCCGGCGGTGATTGATGAGTTTCTGCATGATTTCCGTATCAGCGCAACACAGATTTCAACGGAGTTGAAGATAGCCTATGCAGCCGGGCAAGCGGCAGAGGTGAGCGCGCTTGCGCATAAACTTAAGTCTTCGGCCAGTTCGGTGGGTGCGTTGGCGCTCGGCGAGTTGTGTGCAGAAATAGAACAGGCGGGCAGAACGAATCAGGTCGAGGTATTGGACGAACTTCTACCCCATTTTGAGATAGAAATAGCCGTCGTGGACGACTATTTGGATACATTAAGCCCGTAAATAATATCCGGGACGAAATAAAAGCAAGAGGAAAACCATGATTGAAAAATCTATAATCAAGATTTTGGCGCTCGATGATGAGACCTTCATGCTCAAGCTGCTTGGCCGCATGCTGGCTAATCTTGGATTTAGCCAAGTGACGACCTGCGACAGCGGATTCGACGCACTGGAGTGGATTGATCGGCCGGATAATTCGCCGGATATCATTTTACTGGACCTCAACATGCCGGAGATGGACGGGGTGGAGTTTGTGCGGCACTTGGTAGAACGGCTCTATACCGGCAGCCTTATCCTGATCAGCGGTGAGGATGAACGCATGTTGCAGATTGTCGAGAAACTGGTATTGGAGCACAAAATCTCGATTCTCGGCTATTTGCGTAAACCCGTTAAGCCGGAGGATTTATTCGCTCTGCTGAAGAAATGGGGGCCGCCCTGTCAGAGTGAGCCTCGAGCGGAGAAGAAAACATACAATGCCGACGAGGTGCGTGCGGCTATTATCAATGGCGAGCTGATCAATTACTACCAGCCCAAAGTGGAGCTGGCGAGCGGCAAGATGGTGGGGGTCGAATCGCTGGTGCGCTGGCGTCATCCACAAGACGGCATCGTGTTTCCCGACCAGTTTATTAGCGTGGCGGAAAAGTATGGATTAATTGATGAGCTGACGCGGACTGTCGTCAGTGAAGCGTTTGCTCAGGCCAAAATCTGGCAGGATAGCGGTTTGCACTTGCATGTGGCGCTTAATATTTCGATGGATAATCTCGCAACCTTGGAGTTTGCGGATTATGTGATAGCGATGGCTTCGGCTACGGGCATTGCCCCGGAAAGCATCGTGCTGGAAGTGACGGAAAGCCAGCTGATGAAGAGCTTATCCGCGCCGTTGGAAATTCTGACCCGTCTGTGTTTGAAGCGCTTTCGCCTGTCGATTGACGATTTTGGCACCGGCCATTCTTCGCTATCCCAGTTACGGGATATTCCGTTCGACGAACTTAAAGTGGATCAAGGGTTTGTGCATGGTGCGGCCGACAACGATACGCTACGCGCCATTTGCTGTGCCAGCCTGAGTCTGGCACAGCAAATGGGCATGAAAACGGTGGCCGAAGGTGTGGAAAATCAGGCAGACTGGAATTTCCTGCGCAACACGAGCTGTGATTTGGCCCAAGGTTATTTCATCGCGAGACCCATGCCTGCCGAGGAAATTCCCGGCTGGATCAGCGCCTGGGAAGCCAATATTGAAAACTTCATGAAAGCCTCTTGCGTTAGCTGAGCTTAAGAGCCATACAGAAATGGCCATCATACGCATTGCAACCGATAACACTGAAGGTGCCAATGTGGTGGCAGCAACTTGAAGATGAACATGAAGATATTGTTATATCGGTCAATCCTGACGCATGCACAGGAACTTTGATTCTTACCGCCCAGATAGTGTATTTTAGCGGGTATTTGACTGAACCGGTTTAGCAACGAGCCTTTAATGTGAATCCCGTTTACCCGAGGCTCAGGACATTCTTATTGAAAGCCTCAACTCCAACCTATCAGAAGGAATAATCGCATGAAAATAATTTCCTGGAATGTCAACGGCATTCGCGCAGTACAAAGCAAAGGCTTTGCCGAAACGCTCTTGCAGCTTGATGCCGATTTTATTCTGCTACAGGAAACCAAAGCGCAGGTCGATCAAATTGACAAGGCGCTGGAAGGCATCGACAACTACCATATTTATTCCAATTGCGCCGAACGCAAGGGCTATTCCGGCGTTACGATTTTGTCCAAGAAAGAGCCGCTGCAAATTATCTGTGATATTGGTATTGCCGAGCACGATTTGGAAGGCCGCGTGATTGTCGCCGAATTCGAAAATTTCTATTTGCTTGATGTGTATGTGCCGAATTCCGGCGAGGCATTGGCCCGGCTGGATTACCGGCAAACGTGGGATCTTGAGTTTCTGGCTTATTGTCAGCAACTGCAAAGCAAGAAACCGCTGATTGCCTGCGGCGATTTTAATGTTGCGCACAGGGAAATCGATATCGCCCGTCCGAAGCCGAATTACAATAAATCGTCCGGCTATACGCAAGTTGAAATAGACGGTTTCAGCCGTTTTCTCGACGCCGGTCTGGTCGATACTTTCCGGCATTTCTATCCGGATACTGTCGCCTACAGTTGGTGGAGTTTTCGCGCAGGAGCCAGGGTAAAAAACATTGGGTGGCGTATCGATTACGTGTTGACCAGTCAACCGCTGGTCGATAAAGTCAAGCAGGCTTTTATTCTGCCTGAGATTATGGGGTCGGACCATTGTCCGGTCGGCATCGAAATTGATCTTTAAAGACGCTTAAGCTGATGCCTATATCTGAACAACTGATGCGCGCCCACCGCGCTGCGTTAGCAAGTTGCAGCAAATGCCCCGAAATGATTGGCCCGGTTGTGAGTGGAAGCCCAGTACTATCGCCTATTTTGCTGATCGGCCAAGCGCCCGGCGATAAGGAAGGAGGTTTCGGTAAACCGTTTGCCTGGACCGCAGGTAAAACGATGTTCAAATGGTTCGAGCGCATTGGGCTTGATGAAGAGACTTTTCGGCAGCGTGTTTATATGGCCGCGGTGTGCCGCTGTTTTCCGGGCAAAAATCCCAAGGGCGGCGACCGTGTGCCGAGCCCGGCTGAAATCGGTAATTGCGCCGGCTGGCTGCAAGCGGAAATCGAATTGCTCAAGCCGGCGCTAATCCTGCCGGTCGGTAAACTGGCGATCAGTCAATTAATGCCGGTCAATAAACTGAATGATGTGATCGGAAAACTGCACCCCGTTACCTTTCATGGTCATCGCACCGAAGCAATCCCGCTGCCCCATCCGTCAGGTGCATCGACCTGGCATCGGACTGAGTCGGGCCTGGCGTTGTTGGAGTCGGCATTGACGATCCTGCAACAGCATTCGTCCTGGCAACAAATCTGCCATTCTCGTATGTTGGGTGTTTTATAGATAGATGTAGAGGTCTACTACTTACGTCGATGTAGACATCGGAAGGATGAGATTTGAAGGGCGAGGGGACATAATGTAAGAGTCCCAACAATTCGGCATGCCGATTATTGGGACTCTTATCTCATGGTTAACTTACTGGACTTAAACTCTCAACAGAGCCTTAGCCATTCTTTCAGAAAGTTGTTCTTCGACAAATTGCGGTTCATTGGGGGGATAAAGTTCCACTTCATCCAGTTCGAAATTATATTCTTTGCCCAATGCGATCAGCTCTCTGATTTTTTGAACGGCCAACAGTTTTTCTTTTAATTCAAGATCTGTTTTAGCCTGTTCAGAGAATGCTTTTATTTGTGCAATTGACATTGTGTTTACTCCTATTGTGAAAATTACTGCATTACAACGCAGTTGATGAAAAAGCCAGTGCTGGTTACACGTTGTAAGGCGTGTTAATCCAGTCTTTAAGTACCGCGACATCGCGTTCGGGTAAATAAGAAAAATCTCCGCTAATATCCTTAAAAACAGCTATGCCGCTTTGCGGAGAGACCAGTTTGCCTTTAACCATATAAAAGAACCAGGCAAACGGATAACCCGCCTGGCGATCGAAACGGGTTAACAGGTTATGCAGCGAAGTGCCTTTTTTGCCGCTAATATCCTCCAGTTGCGGCACGTTTTTTTGTTGAGTATTAATAACTTCAACGTTGATTATTTGTTCGCCAAAGCGTCCGGTATGCCTGAAAGGCCGGACAATCCAGTCATCGGAAAGCGCGGCTTTTTGCTGGGCGCTACTCCGGTTCCAGTCATCCATAAAACGTTGTACCGGATGTTCTGTGATATGGTATTTATTGATTTCATCCATGAAAATCGACACGTCAGTTTTACGTCGATAAGAATAACGTGACGTTCCAATACAGAATGTTTCTGTGCATTCCGGGTCCAGTGGATCAATAAATTCTTCTAAGTCTTCCGGCGGATTATGATCATTAACAAGTAGCCGATCCGACATCTCATGCGTTTTATCAATGTCGATCTGTACGAATTGTTCTGCTTTACTGCCGGTTTGAATAACAAAATACAGCGTATTGCCGGTTTGTCGCGTGGCAATCAGCTTTTGTTCACGTGCGTGATCAATCAGGGTTTGCAGGTTTTTGCCGCATTCGATATAGGTTCTTTCGGTCCATTCAATCAAGTCGTTGGCGATACGGTTGCCGTCCATATCGACAATACCGCCCAAGCGATACCATTCTGCACCTGTCCTGGCTAATCGAATCGGATAGCCAGGGTTTAATGATTGAAGCTGGGAAAGTAATAATTCATCATCCTGGCCGGGCAGGGTATGCTTACAAATTTTCGCAAGCTGCTGCCCATCAAGTTTAAAAGGTTGATCAGCCATACACTTTTCCTATTTCTCATTCCCATGTGTTGCATGGGCAATGCTGGTTAATCTTTCTTGCGCCGCCGCCCGGACATCAGGCTCCGGATCATCAAGCAGACTGGTCAATGCTTCGGGAGCAACGCGCTGGGCCGCGGTATAACGCACTACCCAGTCGGAATCATTCAACATGATAACCACATCATCAGGGTTCATCCGCTCGGCAATAATGCGCCTGACTTCAGGTGCATTATCATGAACCATCAAACCCAGGCTGACTTCGGGCAAACGTTCTGCAACGGTTTTCCGTACTTGCAGATCGTCATCGCGAATAAAACGAAACAGGCGTCCTTCCGGCAGTCTTTTGGCTATCGTCAGCCTGACGATATAGTCTTTATCGTCAGCCATCTTTTCCAGATCTTCAGGAGCAAGGCGATCCGCTACCGTCATGCGTACTTCTCTATCTGGGTCATCTATTAACAGGGATAGTTGAGACACGGGTATCCGATACGCGACAGCCCGCCTAACCACTTCATCTTCATCATGAATCAGGTCAGCGAGTGCTTTCTGCGGCGCATAACGGACGGCAATAGCACGTCTTTCCCAAAACTTGTCGTGTAGATAGTGCTCGGCATAACCGGGGTTAACGCGAAAAAAGCGGTCGATCTGTCGGCCGCTTTCCACGAATACGCAGGTATCGCCGGGCATACAACGCCCCATTAGCAGGGTTTTGCCGCGAAAAGGACATAAGCTGCAATCGGCAAAAGGAACGCTGACAGGGCTTTCACGATCGGACATGCTGTAAGTCCCCGGTTATTCAGGAATAATCTCGGCAACAACGATGCCTGTTGCAACATCATAGTCATTGGTCAGGCATAGGCAATGTTCCCGGCTATCAATTAAATAAAGATTAAAGTCTTTATGCTCGATGACCGGCTTACTATTTGGCAGATCGTCATCCATACAGTAAGTAAAATGGATGGATTGGTATTGCTGTCTTAGCGCTGAAACCGTAGATTCATCGACACCCGACGCTTCGATTTCTGCGGCTATTGCAGTGACTTGGTTTGTAGTAATCATCCCGTTGCTTCCCTTTCAAATCTAAACCGATCGCTTGCATCAATACCCATGACTTTAGCCAGCCAGGGCGGCGGTGTTCCGGCAATAACGGTTTGTAGCTGGTCGATGATGTCGGCAATGGTTTCAACGCCGGGTAGCTTCATCGGATGAATGCCCAGTTTAACAATTTTTGCTGCTGCAGGGCCGCCTACCGAAGCGATATAAAGTACCTGGCAATCCTGAATCAGTTCGGCCCTGAAGACGTTTTTATCATCCACTTCAAGGCCATGAGGTATTTCAGGGTTGCGAGTTTCAATTAGCCGGGCTTGGTCGGCTGAAACCTGGTAAATCATAAATTGGCTGCAAGAACCGAAATGGCCGTCAACGTTAATGCCGTCATTACTGGCACAGGCGATACGGACGGAACCGGGCATGTCGCCATCCTTATAAGCTTCTTGTCTTTGCACGGCTGACTGAGTATCCAGGCCGGATTTCAGAATGCTTAAAGCATGGATCAATAAAGGTTCGTCAATATCTAAAAATTCACCTGCTTTCGCAGTCTTAAGGCTGTTCAGGCTAATGCCGACAATTTTTTCTTCGGTGATGGGAAGGCCGATGCAATCAGTTAATACTGAAAGCAAGCGTTTGGCGTCAGTATCGGGCAAAGCACGAGCTGCCAGCCCGATACGTAAAGCCAGTTCTCGTGAGAGTGTAGCCTGGCTGTTCATCTGCTTATGCCTCTAAAGGCAAAATGCAGTTATCGATAGGGCATACTTTAACGCATTGGGGCACGTCAAAGTCACCTTCGCATTCGGTGCAGGTTTTTTTGTCGATTTTAAAGACAATAGAACCTTCTGTGATTGACATGGTAGGGCATACTGGTTCGCAGTCGCCGCATGAAATGCAATCCGCTTCAACAATATATAAGGCCATGATTACTCTCCTAATCTAAACGTTTTGCGCGCAAGGTAACGGGAAAATCCGGTTGTTCATCAATGGGCTCAAAATAATACCGTGAACCGTCGCTGAGCAGAACTTCGCCGCCCCATTTATCGGGGCTATCGAATTCAACAGATTCCGCCACTTCTTCCAAATCTTTTTTGGGTACGTAGAAGACTAATTTGCCCTCTGCATTTTTTTTCAACATGACACTAGGCATTGAGTTCTCCGTTTACACGCATTTAATGGTGTTAGGCGATTGCGGTCGCCTTTATACCTATTTATTTAAGTACATTGATTGATTCACCACGAAGACACGAAGTTCACGAAGAACAAAAAGTAAAAATCTTCATGTGCTTTATGCACCCACGGCCGGACGGGGCATGTTGCCCCGTTCGAAACGTTTCGTGTTGGTTTAAGCGTGGTTATTTTGCTCAAACATCGCAAAAAACGTTGGGACGTGGTTACAAACCCCATCCCGCTTTGGTGAAACACGAAGTTCACGAAGAATCAAACTAATGCCTTCGCGCCCTTCGTGTGCTTTCGTGGTGAAATTTTCTGACTTAACGAATCAAATCGTAGTTATAGTCAGTTGTACCCATACCTTTGGTTTCTTTATCCAACTGTTCCAGTACGGCATTAACCAGGGTTGTCAGCATATAAATAGCGCCTTCATAACCCAGAGTTGTCATTCTGTGCAGGTGGTGTCTATCAAAGATAGGGAAGCCAATGCGGATTAATGGAACTTCAAACTCTTCGCCTTTATAGAAAGTATCACGTTGAATGAATTTGCCGTAAGAATTGCCGATCATGAAATCCGGTTTGTTGGTAAATACCAATGAACGGAAATGCCATAAATCTTTGCCGATATGAACTTCTGTTTTTTGTCCATAAGGCGAATCCTGGCACATTTTATCCATGGCTTTTTTCCAACGTTTGTTGGCATGGTTGCACAATACATCGGTCGGTTCAGCACCCATTTCCAGCAGGAATTTGGTCATGCCCATCACGAAATCCGCATCGCCGTACAAGGAGAACTTTTTGCCGTGCATCCAGGTATGCGAGTCAGTCATCATGTCGACTAGGCGACCGCGCTCAAGTTCCAGAGAAGCAGGAATCGGTTTGCCGGTCAGTTCGGAGATTTTCATCAGGAATTCATCGGTCCATTCCAGACCCATCGGAATATTGATGGCTGTAGCTGGTTGATGCCAAATGTTTTGTACGAACTTTTTAGTTTTTTCCAACTGCCAAGGTTGCAACAATAAGGTATCAATCGCATTAGGCGCGTCTTTAAGTTCAGCTTGGGTAGTACCGCCGGCATACATACGGAAAGTACCGTCAGCAGGTGTATCCAATACTTCGGAAGGATCGCTCATTAATGAGTAATCAACGCCCATTTCCTTCATCATGCGGTGCATGACGCGGAAGTTACCCAGATAAGTTTCAAAGCCCGGAACCAGGTTGATCTTGCCATTTGAACCGACTTTCTTATCGTCCATATGGTTCAAGGTAAAATACTTGATCATGCCTTCGAACATGTTATCCCAGCCGGTGGTATGACTACCGACAAAGCTTGGAGTATGAGCGAAAGGTGTTGGATAATCCTGTTCGACATGTCCGGCTTTTTTAGCGTTATTGATGAACGCATTTAAGTCGTCACCGATAACTTCAGCCATACACGTTGTTGAGACTGCAATGATGTCAGGTTTGTACAAAGCCTTGGCATTTTCCAAGCCGGCCATCATATTTTTTTGTCCGCCGAAAACCGCCGCATCTTCAGTCATGGAGTCAGAAACGCAGGCAACAGGCTCTTTAAAATGACGGTTGAAATAGGTACGGAAATAAGCGACACAACCTTGCGAACCATGAACATAAGGCATGGTTTTTTCAAAGCCTAATGCGCACAATACAGCGCCTAAAGGCTGACAAGCTTTAGCAGGGTTTACTGTTAATGCTTCACGGTTAAAGTTGAGTTCTTGATATTCTTTAGTAGTAGTCCACTGAAAGACTTCATCAATTGTTTCCTGAGGGTGACGCTCTTCGTAAGCTTCACGTTTATTTGCCAGACTTTCCTTATATTCATCGTTACGGAATAAAGGATAACTCGGTTGTATGTTTTCGACTTCTTGACTCATGATAATCTCCTACGCGCCACTAATCTGTGGACGACGGTTGAAGGAGTAGGAGCGGGAAAGGGGGGAAGCCCGCTCCTACACAAAATTAAGCGCTTGCAGCGATCGCTATGTTTGAACTTTCAGCTGTTTTCCAGGGCACTTTCACTTGCTTCCAGCAAGGGTTATTCAGTGTCATGTCCATATCGCGGGCAAAGATGGCAAAGCCGTCATAGCCATGATAAGGGCCGGAATAATCCCAGGAGTGCATTTGGCGGAAAGGGATACCCATTTTTTGGAAAATGTACTTTTCTTTGATACCGGAACCGATCAAGTCAGGTTGAACTCGTTTAACGAATTCTTCAAACTCATAACCTGTTACGTCATCATAGATCAGCGTAGCGTTACCCATTTCTTTGATAGTACGATCGTAGTCATCGTTATGACCGAATTCGTAACCGGTACCGACCACTTCCATGCCCAAATCTTCATACGCACCGATAACATGACGTGGGCGTAAGCCTCCGACATAGAGCATCACGCGTTTGCCTTGCAGACGTGGTTTGTATTTGGCGATAACCGCATCGTATTCAGCCTGATATTTAGCGATAACTTTTTCAGCGCCTGCTTGAATCGTTTCGTCAAATAACGCAGCAATTTTGCGTAATGATTCGGCAATTTTGGTAGGACCGAAGAAGTTGTACTCAATCCAGGGGATTTTGTATTTTTCTTCCATGTGCCGTGCAATGTAGTTCATTGAACGATAGCAATGGATCAAATTCAGTTTTACCTTAGGCGTTTTTTCCATTTCAGCAATCGTACCGTCACCGGACCATTGAGCCACTACACGCAAGCCCATTTCTTCCAGTAAAGTACGCGAAGCCCATGCATCGCCGCCGATGTTGTAGTCACCGATAACAGCGACATCATAAGGCGTAGTGGCAAAGCTTTCATCGCCGTCACGGTTTTCCAATACCCAATCGCGAATCGCATCGTTAGCAATGTGATGGCCCAGTGATTGGGAAACACCGCGAAAGCCTTCGCAACGAACCGGCACAACAGGCTTGCCGATTTCTTTGTTGGCTTTTTTGGCGACCGCTTCAATATCATCCCCAATCAAACCGATCGGGCACTCAGATTGAATACTGATACCTTTGTTTAATGGAAACAATTCTTCGATTTCGTTCATGATTTTGGCAAGCTTTTTATCGCCGCCGAAAACGATGTCTTTTTCAGTGAAATCGGAAGTAAAGTTCATTGTACCGAACGTATTAATACCGGTGGTGCCGACATAATAGTTACGGCGACCGGCGCGCGAATATTGTCCGCAACCGACCGGGCCATGCGAGATATGAATCATATCTTTAATCGGGCCCCAAACCACACCCTTGGAGCCTGCGTAAGCACAACCACGAATGGTCATTACGCCAGGTTGGGATTTACGGTTTGAAGTAATACATTTGTTCGATTTTTCCACGGATTGATCGTTGACCGCTAAATGCTTAGCACGATCTTTCCTTGCTTGTTCGGGATAGACTTCCAGCACTTCTTGAATAAGCGCTTCGGTCTCTTCTTTTGTTAGAGCTGCCATGAGTGTCTCCTACTTATGCCGTGGGTAATCTCCCAACAGACAGGTTTTAGGACTAAAATCCGTAGAGATGCAATAACTTGCACCTCTACGGTTGTTCATTTATTAAGCGGTTGCTTCTGCTGCTGCAGTTACGCCGATAATAGATTCATCTTCTTGATCGATAATGCCGAATTCCATCATCAATTCTTCCAACTCATCCATAGTGATTGGAGTAGGGATAACGAAGTTTGTGTTATCACGAATTTTGGTAGCCAACTGACGGTATTCATCAGCTTGTTTTGCTGTTGGTTCGTATTCGATAACAGTCATACGACGAATTTCAGCGCGTTGTACAACGTTGTCACGTGGTACAAAGTGAATCATTGTCGTGCCGATTTTTGCAGCCAAAGCCGAGATCAATTCATCTTCACGTGCAGTTTCACGTGAGTTACAAATTAAACCAGCCAAACGTACACTGCCTGAGTTAGCGTATTTCACAATACCTTTAGCAATGTTGTTAGCCGCATACATCGCCATCATTTCGCCCGAGCAAACGATGTAAATTTCTTGCGCCTTGTTTTCACGGATTGGCATGGCAAAACCACCACACACAACATCCCCAAGTACATCATAAAAAACGAAGTCAAGTTCATCGTCATAAGCACCTTCTTCTTCTAAGAAGTTAATCGCTGTAATAACACCGCGACCCGCACAACCAACACCGGGCTCTGGACCGCCTGATTCAACACATTTGATACCGCGGTAACCCGCTTTCAATACATCTTCTAATTCTAAATCTTCAACACTACCTGCTTCGGCAGCCAAACTCATAATAGTAGTTTGGGCTTTCGCATGAAGGATTAAACGAGTAGAGTCAGCTTTGGGATCGCAGCCGACAATCATCACTTTGTTGCCTAATTCTGCTAATGCAGAAACCAGGTTTTGAGTTGTAGTAGACTTACCGATTCCACCTTTACCGTATATTGCACATTGACGTAATCTAGCCATGGTCTTCTCCTCTTTTTAGGACGTTGTTGTTAATGACATTAAGACTAAAGCAAGGGGTGTGCCAAGTGCTTTAATCGTACTTATCTTATTGAATTACAATGATTATTGCTATTCAATCAAAGAGTGAAGAACGTTGTATTTCAAACATTTTGTTATGTTCTGTAAGCTTAGTAACAGTGCGGTTTTTTAATACTATCTTTGTTTCAGAGGATAGTTGTATGTACTGTGCAAGTGCGCTGGATGGCTTCACTAGGAAGATACGAAGAACACAACGTTTTATCGTTCCCACGCTCCGACGCACTGCCATTAGGTTAAGGATGGACTGTCCCTTCTCCCTCAGGGAGAAGGTTAGGATGAGGGGATCAAATAAAGCTTTTGCCTTTTTTATTCTCCTCACCTTAACCCTCTCCAGCAGGATGCCTACAGGGATGTAGGTAAGTAGAGCAATACAGGAGCAATTGCCGAGAGGGAGCTTTTTTCTTAACTTAATGGCAGTGACGCTCCGGCGTGGGAATGCAGTTTGCGACGCTCGGCGTCGTGTTTACTACACTGTCTAATATGCCGAAGTAAGGTGCGATGTCATTGGGTGGAGTCTAATTCAGGTTTTGGACTTAATCGTGCCCACTTTAAAGTTGCACTATCTAAATATAGAGAGGTCAATGTAGTGAAGGTTTTGTGTTTGTATATAAGTCAAGCGACAGAAGGATTGTCATAAACAGGACAAAACGTCATCAGCATTTACCGGTAAATCAAGTTAGCTAACTTTATTTTAATCAGCTAGTTATAT
Organism: Methylobacter sp.; assembly: GCF_036845245.1. NCBI lineage: Bacteria > Pseudomonadati > Pseudomonadota > Gammaproteobacteria > Methylococcales > Methylococcaceae > Methylobacter > Methylobacter sp. The sequence continues at coordinate 45,187 of NZ_DAIUEH010000017.1, read as the reverse complement.
CGTTTATCAACAAACCGTAAGAAACTGGATTGAATATTGCTTAAGTAAAAAATATACACATACTTAATAATGGAGTTTGCAATGTCTTCTACTGATTTTTCTGAAATACTTGATGGATTGTACGAAAACAAAGTTGTACCTTATCTGGGGCCGGGAGCGGTTTTTGATGCAACCAATAAATTAACCGGAGCACCGATGCCTGCCGATAGCCATAGCCTGATTTTAGCTATGAATAACGGCAACCCGATGGCACCTAAGTTGATGTATGAGTTTCCCAGAGCGGCGATGAATCAGGAACTAAAAAGAGGCCGGAACTTTTTGGGGCAGTTTTTGACCAAGCTTTATGGCGAAACCGAGTATACGCGTGCAGCTGTACACGATTGGTTGGCGGAGTGGCGGCCTGCTTATGTTGTTGACATAAATAGGGATACCCAATTGCAAGACACCTATTCCGATGAAGAGCATACGCTGATTGTCGGTGTCGCAAGAATCACCGCCAGCCAGTTCCGCTTCAAAATATATCACTACGACGGCACTGATTATTTTGAAATCCCGCAAGAGCAAGTTGACCGCAGACTGCCTGTTTTATTCAAACCTTTGGGTACGCCCAGGCCGGAAGCCAACTACATCGCTTCAGATGCCGATTATGTCGATTACATCACCGAGTTAATGGGAGGTTTTGCTATTCCCGACTTCCTTAAAGAGTACCGCAAGGGCAAACAATACCTGTTTATAGGCGTGCCGCTGAACAGGGATTCTGAGCGCATGGTAATGAGCGACATCGTTTATGGCGCGGCAGAGAAAAAAGGTTGGGTTTTAAACAAAAACCCAACCGATAAAGAAATACGCTATTGTAAAAAAATAGGTTTGGAAATCATTGATGTGGATGTCGAAGAGCTATTGGCTACCGTACTTGTCTAATGACCCAGTCCAATATATTCAACAACCATCGTCTATTGCTTTACTACAAAGGCGATATCAGCGCGTTGATTCTGTTCGCCCAGCACAGCAACGGCAGCATCTGCTTTCCGGAGCCGCTGCCGGCTTTGTCCAGTGCACTGGAACCTGAAGAATTCATCAGCGAAAAAGTCAGTACTCATCCGGCAATGCTGCTCAACAACATCAATCAGCTTTTCCAATTGGACAACGACCTGTTGCGCGTCGAGCCGGAATTTAGCGAACAAATCGACGCGCCCGGCGGCATCATCACCGTCCACATGGCGCGCTTCATGTTACTTGATCCACCGCACAAACTGATGCAAAGCCGGGATTGCCGGATGAGAACCTTGCCGGAACTGCGCGGCAGGCCACCCGCGGAAATGGAAATGTTGCGCCGCGCTTATGCCAAAGTGATGTAGGTCCAAGATGTTTGATTTCATGGATATGGGCATGAGCTACGATGAGCCCGGCGAACTAGTCGGGTCCGGGCCTTATATCCCGGATGCCGGGGAATGCATGCGCTGCGGCATCTGCGTTAGCAGCTGTCCGACCTTTCGCTTGTTCCAGATTGATGAAGAAACCCCACGCCGCCGCATTCGCACCATCAGCAAGATCTTGGTTGAAAACCAGCCGATCAGCGCCGAGGAACGGATGCATCTGGATAACTGCGTGCAATGCCGGGCCTGCGAAACCGTCTGCCCAAGCCGGATGGCTTACGGGCCGTTGTTCGATCAGGCTCAGGCCGAGTTAAAGGTTCAGCCGAACCGGTTAGCGAAACTGGCGTTCAAGCTGATTGAAAATAAAGATTGGCTGAAGCGGCTAATGCCGCTACCGGCTATTTACCTGAAATCGGGCCTGCAAAAACCGTTGCGAAGCACCGGATTGTTGGAAAAACTGCATTTGGCCGATGCCGAAGCTTTACTGGCTAAACCGGCATTGCAGCCTTTGGCTGCCTCTTATCCGGCCGGCGGCACCAAACGCGGCCAAGTTGCATTATTCACCGGCTGCATTGCCGAATATTTCGACCGCGAGACTTTGCTGGCGGCAATCAAGCTGCTGAATGCAATCGGTTACGAAGTGCTGGTGCCGCCGCAACAAGGCTGCTGCGGCGCGATACATCAACATAACGGCCAATCCGCGGCCGGATTGATCGACAACAACATCGCGGTATTCAACGCGCTGGAAGTCGATGCTGTCTTGCACACCGCTACCGGCTGCGGTGCGATGCTAAGCGAATATCAAAATGACGATGAAGCAGGGCAACTGTTTCGGCAACGCTTAAACGATATCAGCGAATTTTTGCTGGAACACTGGCTGGACGATTTACAACTGGCGGCATCCGGGCTGACAGTCGCAGTCCACGAGCCATGCAGCCAGCGCAACATCCTCAAAAACCAGCAAGCCGTTTATGCATTGCTGCAAAAAATTCCCGGGTTAACTGTTGCCGCATTGGCCGACAACAATATCTGTTGCGGCTCAGGCGGCAGCTATATGCTGACGCATCCCAACAATGCCGCGCAATTACGGGATTTAAAACAGCAAGTCATCGCTGATGCTTCGGCGGATTTGGTGGTTAGCGGAAATTTCGGTTGTGCTGTTTATCTGAACGCCGACGGGGGCAGGGTGGAGCATCCGTTATTGCTGCTGGCTCGGCAGTTGCCGGTTATGTAATTTATCTAGGACGGGTAGAGTAGCGCGACTTGTAAAGCACGTAGTGAAACCCATCACAAACAATCACCTAGCTTCTGTGCTCTATCAGGTGCGAATCCGCTTAAACATTTACTATACGGCTTGACCAATAGTCCGGTTTTCTACTGTTATGCATCACTGCAACGACATAAATTGATTGGCCAGTTTCCCGATAAATCACAGAAAAGGGAAACTTGGATAGTAAGAATCTTCGAAAGCCTCTATCGAAAAATGGCCATGTTTGAGGAAATTCAATAATCACTTGATAAGCCGATTCGAGTTCATTCAAGAAGTCATCTCCTAAACCTCCAGCCTGATTTTGGTACCAGACATACGAAGCCTTGATTTCAGAAGAAACTTCGGGATGGAACCGTAACAAATTCTTATCCTTTAACTTCTTTTTTTATTTCGTCCCAAGATACGGACTCAACCTTGCCGGAAACAAGTTCTTGAAACCTGCTTTCAGCTAATTCCGCCCAGGCTTGATCAACCCCTTCGTCTTGTTTTGTTTCAAGAGAAGAAATTAGACAATGGGCGACTAAGGCCCTCTCGTTAACATTCAATTGTTTTGCGTTTTCTAAAACTTGATTAATGTTCATAACTGATTTATCCAATAATTTTCGCTTTTTAATTTTAACATGGCAGTCCAAAGCACATAACCCATGATTTTTTCGACAAATGGGGTGCACGACGGCTGTTCAACCTATGTAGTGTTTATGTCGTTGATATAAATCATTCAATGGTAAATTAATCGAGTTTGAACCTGAAAAGTACGGTAGTTCTCAATTATGTAAGATGTCTTATTTCTGGTTATTCGATAATGTTCTGTTGGCAGAGTGGATTGTTAGACCTTAGTTAACCACAAGAATTATGAATAATGATAGTATACCGCCCAATCCGCTTAGGTTTGTTACTACTGGAAGTGCATCATCTGCGATTTAAGGGCTTCTTCGTTTCAATCTGCTCTGTGGTTTCTAGGCGTAATCCACAGTACCTGTTAGGTATGTACAAACACAAGTTAAATATATAGCGAATTGTGCAAATGTTGCCGACCCAAACAATAGAAGAACTGATAAGCATGTCTTATGTGAGCGCTGTTATCGCAAGCTCTGGATTTGCTCCTAATACCATTGCCAAAGACTATGGTGTGGACTTGGAAGTTCGACGTATCGAAACCTTTAACTCAAAAAGAATTGACTTAGGGGTAGTGCTGGAATTTCAGTTGAAAGCAAGCATTAATTGGGAAACCAAGGATGATCACGTTATATTTGATTTGGAAGCCGATGCATATAATCGATTAGTTTTTAGAAGGGACAATGCCTCAACGCCTTGCGTCCTTGTTCTTTGTTGTTTGCCAAAAGAAGAAAATAGTTGGCTGCACGTGTGCGAAGATGAATTGGTTATTAAAAAATGCTGCTACTATCATTTCATTGACGGGAAGGAAACTGGAAATAGTAGTTCAAAGCGCATAAAGATTCCACGCACCCAACTACTCACGCCTTTATCAATTCAGGAATTGAGTAAAAGTAACTATGGCGGAGCATTGTCATGAACCGAATGGCGGACATGAATCGTCTTTTAGAACGTATCAGTTTATTTGACGTTCGCTCCTATCTCGAACGAAAAGGATGGCGTTTAACAATTCGTAAAGAGCGATGGGTTATTTTTCGCTTAGAAGAGAATCAAGAATCTGTAGAGCTGGTGTTGCCATCACAAGATCACTTCTCAGATGTGCGCGAACGTATTTCCCAAACGGTTTTATCATTGAGTCAGATAGAAGGTCGCACCACGAGAGAAATATGCTCAGCCATTATCGAAACGAACACAGACTCTTTACTTATTCGTTTACAAATTCCTAGTAATAGAGCGTCTATCCCTGTCGAAGAAGCTCCGAGACATGTGAAAGCCATCAATGAGCTAATTCTCTTTTCAGCATGTTCTGAGGTTGATGCTCGGCAGCATTATGAAAAGCCGCTATCAGGTTCATCTGAAATCATGGGCGACTTTGAGTTTTGTCATACATTCGCTGGAAGTTTCGGTTTCGAGGTTTCATCAGCTATTGTAAAACCGCTGCAAACTGATGACTTATTTAATCCTCCGAAGGCACGACTAATTATCGAAAGGCTTGCTAGAGGCTTGACGTTACTTGATAAAGCTGTCCAAGGAAATGACCCAGAAATTTTGATCCAAGCTTACAAATATGCATTTAATGCACGGATGTGCGATGCCATTACTGACATCGGAATTGATGGCAAAGTTACTTTTAATGTCGGTATTGAATGGGCTTCATCGATTCTGCCAGCTGAGGACGTCCGATCATTTAATGAGCAGATAATCAGCGAACCGCAAATCAATATGTTGAAGCATGTCTCCGAACAGCTGAAAATTGTTCATCCACGCCCAGATAGTGTAAGTGGGTCAGTTATCAATCTCCACTGTGCGAGCAACCCTGTTGAGGGGCATTCAAAAAGGAGTGTCGCGTTAAAAGTGCGCCATAATCAATATGGTAATATCGAAGTTAAAATGAATTTGAGTCCAGAGTATTATCTTTTGGCAATAGAAGCGCACACGAAAGGAAAGCTCCTAAATGCAATAGGTCAGCTTCAAAGAAAAGGAAACGTTTGGTCGGTTGATGCGATCACTGAATTGGAGATTGTTACAGACTAAATATTCGCTCGGCGAATTGTATATATGAAATGCAACGAGATACTGGGCATCGGAGCTCCATGAAACTCCGTATTACGTAAGTTCATTAGCATGGGGTAAGACAGGAAGCTCATAAATCACAGGCGGCAACAGATGAGCTTCAGTTATAGACCGACTTATTCTGCAACAACCAAATAACAAGGCCATAATGATCCAGCTAAACTCCGCAACACTCATCACCTACGGCCTTTTAACATTGGCGCTGCTCGGTTTATGGTTGCCTAGAACACCTTATTTTCCGCGCTATGCGCCGTGGGCTGTTCTGCTTGTGATCGCCATTATTGCCGGGCTGTTTTTTAACATCTTGCAGCCGATGGCTTTATTGTGGATTGTTTTACTTGGAGTTAGCACTTGGGCTTTAACTCAGAAAAATTTTGGGTTAGCCATCAATAGCGCGCTATTCGCCATCGTTTTCTTGTTATCCGTCGGCCTGTTAACGCATCAGTTGCCTGGGTTTAGCAACCCGAAAATTATTTCTAATTTACATTTCAGCGACGATGCGATCCCATACGATAAATACCTGAATTTCGACAACGTTTTAGTCGGTCTATTCATCTTGGGCTTCGGCCATCAGCGTTTGGCCGGTGTTTCGGAATGGCAGTCGACGCTAAAAAGAATGACGTTTGTTACACCGCTAACCTTGTTTGCAGTGATGTGCCTGTCATTATTGCTCGGCTACGTGCAATGGCAACCGAAATGGACGCCGGTCTTTTTTGTTTGGGCGTGGGGCAATTTGTTTTTTACCTGTATTGTCGAGGAAGCGTTTTTTCGCGGCTTTATTCAAAAATACCTGATGCAGGGATTGTCAAAAGTCCGCTACGGTGATGCGCTTGCGATAGCGATTACGGCGGTTTTGTTCGGTTTGGCTCATTACATGGGCGGCAATAACTACATTCTGCTGGCAACGGTTGCTGGTGTCGGCTATGGCTGGGTTTATCGTCATACCGGGCGTATAGAAGCTTCGATTCTGACGCACTTCAGCTTAAATTCGCTGCATTTGCTATTGTTTACTTACCCGGCACTGGCTACGTCAATGCGATAGACGAGCCGTTTATTTCCAGACAGGATGGATACCGTAATCGTGGGGAAACAACTTAATGTATTGCACCACGCGCGGATAATTTGCCAAATTGCGGCCGCTGCCGTGCGGCAAGGCATGGTGCCAGAGCACGAAATCCCCGGCGGAACCGGTGACCGGGACCGGTCCCAGGCTTTCCAAATCCTGTTCGCGCGGATTTTGTTCAGGTGGAAGTTTTTCCAGCCATTGATCGATGCGATGATGAAATCCCGGCACGCAGCGGAAGGCGCCCTGTTCGGCGCTGGTATCGCTTAAATATAACAGGCCCTGGATGCCGAACGGAATCGGCAACGCAAGGCTGACATCCCAATGCAGGCGGCTGGGGCCGGAGATATCGATGCCGTCGCGCTCAGGCCGGTTCAGGCTGGACCTGTCTACAGTGACCCACAAATCGTCGCTTCCCCAGAGTTGCTCGAACGCTTTGCGAATACGCGGCGACGCACGGTTTTTATTCAGGGCCGGATGTTGGAATAGCGACACCCAAAACGTATGCTCGTCATCGTACCAAGACTCGGGGTTTTGCGGGTCCATACCGAGAAAGTCCCATATCGCCGTTTCGGCTTCCCGGCAATCCTTCACGGAAACCGCGTTGCGCAGCACCACGTAGCCGTTTTTCCGCCAACACGCCAAGTCATCTGCCGACAGCACCGGTTCTTGAATGTCTTTTCCCTCAATCGGATAGCTCTGGTGCGCTTGTTCAAGATAACATCTAACCATTTTATTGAGGCGCTGCACTAGGGCGCGATCAGGGCCGCCGCCGAGCTGTTGCGCAATCCATTGTTCGAATTCGGCATAACTCGGGCGCTTATGGAACAGGTATTCCGCCGGTTCGACGATACCCAAGCCCAAGCCTTGCATCAGCGTAAAGTCTAGTCCATATTCATTCCTCACCTTTTCCTGATCAAGCCGGCCCTCGATTTCCAGCAGCCGTTTGGACCAATATCGCGGTAAGTGGAGCAGGCCCAGCTCGCCGGTTTTCATCGAAGAAATGCTGAGTTCGGGTTTTGTAATCATATGTTTTTCTGTCTGTTGCTTTAGCGAGTAGCTCGTATGATGCGGGTGTGAAAACTATAGGGTTTGGTTAAATAACGAGGCATGTTCTTCCCGGCCGGGTAAGCCCGGACGCGCGCCCATGTGCGTGCAGCACAAAGAACCTGCGGCGCTCGCATAGCGAAGCAGGGTTTGCCAGTCCAGGCCGAGGGCAAGCCCGGCGGCAAAAGCGCCGTGAAAAGCATCGCCGGCACCGGTGGTGTCAATAGCGGTAACAGGGTAGGCCGGTGCTGCGCCTTGTTCATTGCCGCGTTGCCAAATCAGTCCTCGTTCGCCTAAGGTGATGACCACAACAGGCGCAAGTTCAGCCAGTCGGCTTAAGGCTTTATGCTCGTCCTCCGCGTATTGGTTGGCAAATTTTTCCGAACAAACCAGGTAATCGACTTTATTCATCAGAGCCAAGGTGCCTTCATGCACGGAACCGGCATCCAATACTGTCGGAATTTTGTTTTGCCGGGCTTTTTCGGCAAGCGGCAACGAGATAAACGGCTCATGCCCATCGAACAAAATGACTTTTGCCCGAACATCGCTAAAGTCCAGCGCGTCGGCCGGTAATGCCTGGGTGCCGCCCTTGTAATTGATCAAGCAGCGCTTCCCGTCGGGGCTTACCAAGATGGCCGATAATGGGGTAGGGGAGGCGCCGCGAACGACCAGTGCTGTGTTAACGCCGGAATCGTTGAGTTCCTGTAGATGCCTGTCGCCGTATAGATCGTATCCCAGGTAGCCTGCAAAGGCCGATGTCAAACCCAGCCGTGCCGCGCAAACGGCGGCATTGGCGGCCGGTCCGCCGCCGCAACTGAGCAGGTCGTCGGCAACGGTTTTTTCATCGGCGCCCGGATGATGGCTTACCGCAAAAATTAAATCGTAAGAGGCATGGCCTACGCACAGCACATCAATATTAACAGTCATGATTAACAAATTATTTAAGGGGCATTTAGGTGGTTGATTTACGGCTTAGGATTTGGTTGGAAATAACTTCCCGACTTGAAATACCCTGTAGGGGCGAATTCATTCGCCCAAGGCGATTAAAATCGCCCCTACAAATGGGGATTCAAGGAAATTATGTATAGCCGGATCCTTAGCTATTAAAAGCTATCTGATCAGGCAAATCAAAAATACGTTCCGCGTCTTGTTGCTGTTCAGCGTTGCAAGCGCGCCAGTTTTTGCAAGCCTACCGTAGGCGGCGCGCCGAAGGTTTTGCGGAATTCATGGCTGAAATGGGCCGAGTCCGAGAAACCGGTAGCATGCGCCGCGGTAGTGAAGTTACTGCCTTTGATGATCTCGCGTATGGCTTTTCGTATCCGGTTCCAGCCGCGATAACGGCGGAATGGAACGCCGATTTGTTGCGTGAACAAATGCTGGAAGCGCGAGGCGGACAGCCCGGCCGTTTCGGCCAGTGTTACGACCGAGGTCAGGTCGTCGCCGTGTTCGAATAAAAAATCCACTATCCGGGATATGCGGGGGTCGATCCGCCCGGCTTTTGCGCGCCGTTTGGAAAAACTCATCAGGTCGTCCAGGGGCTCAGCAGTCCAATGAGGATTGTAGCGATCTTCGTAAAGCTCGCGCATGAACGAAATCTCCCCGGCGGTGCCGACCAAAGCGCCGTTTGTCTCACGCGTATTGCGGATCAGAGGTTTCAACGCATCGGCTCCGGCAATGTTCGGTTCGATATAAAATACAGTCAGCGGATCGCCGCCTATATCCAGCTCATGCAGGACACCGGCCGGAATAACCGCCGTGCGGCAGGACAGCCAATCGCCGCCGTGCAGGCGCAGGCGGAAGTTGCCGTAAATGCCGGCAAGAAAAACCGGCGCGCCGTGCTGATGGCTGGCGTTGTAGTACAGCGGCCCAGTGAAAAAGGTCCGGCCTTCGCTGATGTCCCAAAGCGCGTCGAACTTTACGATTTCTGTCGCAGCACGTTCATACAAGCGAAGACGGTCTGTCATTATTTATACTCCTTATTGTCTCGATCCAGCCTCAGGCGTTTTTACGCAGTCTAGCCAAATCGCCGGATATTAACAACTGAACAATGGTTCGAGCGGTGCGCCGATAGTGGCGTTTAACAAGAAGGGCGAAAACCCGGATATAACGATGAGGATAATCATGACAAACCAAAAACCGATAACGAAGACCCACCTGTTTCTTTTGGCGTTTGCCGGACTGTGTCTGGCGATAGCGCTTACCATCGCCTGGGTGCTCGGCTTTACGCTGTTTTTCCCCGATGGCACCTTGGCTGGACACCTCGTCGAACGGGCCGACATTATCAGGGCCCATATCGATTATTTAATGATGTCCCAATTCCTGTTTATCTTTTTCCTGCTGTTTCGGCAATATGCGATCGATCCGCCGGTCTGGGTCGTTGCCGCCTGTTGTTTCGGTGCGTTTTTTAATCCGTTGTCATTCCTGGTCAGGGGCCTGACGCCAAAGCCTTCTGTTGCGATTCCTGTCGAAGCGCATTTTCCGTTTCAGGCTGGGTTGAGCTTCACATTGACAACAGTCGGTTTTTTGACCGCCGTTGCGCTGGTGGTCAGGGCGGTTTTACAAGCGAGAGCGGTGCAGGATTGAGGCTACTTGCACCCTGTCTGAACGGATAATAAAGCCGCAGAGCGTGCCGTGGAACTAAGGCGCGCACGGGGCACGCTCTACGTCTGAAGATTTCAGATCAACCAAGCCCGTTTTAAATTCGTCTTAGCGTTGCTACGCACTCTATTATCGAGACAATCACTGTAGAATGACAAATGCAGAGGCATGTGGCTTTTATCAAGACTCGGTAAAATAATAAAAACCGGCAGCTTGAGTTCAAGTCCATTTATTCAATAACTCCACGGCAAGGTATAGCCAAGGTTCGCTCACGATGAGTCACCATTTGCTGGAAAAACCATCGCTCTGGATCGTTAAATACGCTCCTTTGATACGTAAAGGAGGGTGGGTACTCGACCTTGCCTGCGGTAATGGACGTCATGCGATCCGGCTTGCTGAGCAAGGCTACCAAGTCGATGCGATTGATCGCGATGCCGAGGTAGTATCCGGTATGGTCGGGATGGACAATATCAACGTGTCTATTGCCGACCTTGAAGCAGGCGACTGGCCTCAGTCAGAGCAAAAGTATGACGGAATCATAGTCAGCCGTTATCTGTACCGGCCGATGCTCAGCACACTTGCTTCATTGCTTAATCCGGGCGGAGTGTTGATTTATGAAACCTTTATGACGGGCAACGAACGTTATGGCAAACCAAGCAATCCCGATTTCTTGTTGCTGCCGAATGAACTATTCGATGTTTATTCACCGTTGCTGAATATCGTTGCATTTGAGCAAGGTGAGCAGCAAACGCCAAGGCCTGCGGTTATGCAGCGTATTTGCGCTACTAAGAATTAGCTGTCGGTTGATGAATGGCGCGAGTTATTTTGTAGATAAGATGCGCCAGAAACAACAAAACTATTACGCCTGCCAAAGTTGGAAATAATAAAAACGGCCAATCCGGCCGGGTTAAGAAAATAATCACCGGATTGGAACCGGCCGGCGGGTGGACGGTTCGTGTGACCAGCATCGCAGCCAACGCGGTGCCGACAGCTAAAGCCATGCTCCACCAATCGGGGCCGAGGAATTTGAGAAAACCCAAGCCGATTAAAGAGCAAAGGAGGTGGCCGACGATCAGATTACGCGGTTGTGAAAATACCGCATCAGAAAATCCGAACAATAAAACACAGGAAGCGCCGAAAGAACCCAATATCCACGGCTGGCCGGAAAGTTGGCTCAGGGCGGCAATAGCGGCAATGGCCAAGCTGGAGCCCAATCCGGCCAAAACGATGTGCGATAGGGAAGGGATTGGCGGAAGAGCTTTAGCGCCATTTCTTGTTTTATTTTTAAGCGTCATCAATTAAGCCCTTCCAACCAAAATCGGTAAAGGAATACGCAGGGTATTAACCGGCGCATCCCCGTTTTCAGTTCAAACGATTATTATCAATCCTTCTTGAACTTGGCCGCTTCTTCCGATCCGCCGGTGGCATTGCCCTTACTGTAAGAGTGCGCACCGACGCCGGCCAACTGGCCGCCCTGGACAATCAGGTATTCGTCCCGAATAGGCCGGTTTTCAAAGTAGCACTCCAGGATTTCGCGAGTACCGGCAGCGTACCGTGTCTGCGCCGACAGGCTGGTGCCGGAAATATGCGGCGTCATGCCGTGATTCGGCATCGTGCGCCATGGATGGTCGTTTGGCGCCGGTTGCGGGAACCAGACATCACCGGCATAACCTGCCAGTTGGCCGCTTTCCAGCGCATTGACAATCGCATCGCGGTCGCACAGCTTGCCGCGCGCGGTGTTGATCAGGTAGGCGCCGCGTTTGAAGTTCTTCAACGTCTGCTCGTTGATCATGTGCTCGGTTTCAGGATGCAGCGGACAGTTTAAGGTCACCACGTCGCACACCTTGGTCAGGCTTTCCAGGCTGGAGTGATAGGTCAGGTTAAGTTCCTGTTCAACCGCTTCCGGCAGACGATGGCGATCCAGATAGTGCAGTTTCACGTCGAACGGTTTGAGCAGGCGCAATACGCGCAAACCTATACGGCCGGCCGCGACGGTGCCGACGTTCATTGCTTCCAGGTCGTAGGAACGCGCCACGCAGTCGGCAATATTCCAGCCGCCTTTGATCACCCAGTTGTAGGACGGAATGTAGTTGCGCACCAGTGCGAGCGTCATCATGACCACATGTTCGGCAACGCTGTTACTGTTGCAGTAAGTCACTTCGGCAACGGTAATGTTGCGTTCCATCGCGGCCTGAAGGTCGGTGTGGTCGGAGCCGATACCGGCGGTCACGATCATCTTCAGGTTTTTCGCTTTGGCGATGCGTTCGGCGGTCATATAGGCCGGCCAGAACGGCTGGGAAATGACGATCTCGGCATCGTGCAGCTCGCGGTCCAGAACACTGTCGGCGCCGTCCTTGCTGGAAGTCACGATCAGTTGATGACCGTTCGATTCCAGGTATTTACGCAGGCCCAACTCGCCTGAAACGCTGCCGAGCAACGCGCCCGGTTTGAAGTCGATGGCTTTAGGGGTAGGCAGTGTTTGCCCGTCAGGGTAACGCTCCGGCTGAGGCAGGTCGTCACGGGCATAGGATGTTGGATAACCGTCGATAGGATCATCGTAAAGAACCAGAATAATTTTTGCCATTTTGTTTTGCCTTAATAATATTTGGGGGAGGGTGCGGCCGCGATGCGGACGGCCCTGATTTATCCCGGCCGGGTGACAGTATTGTCTGCTTGAGGAACGATCTGCGTCTAATCGTTTTGAGGTATGATTTAATAGCTTGCAGCTATCAAGGGAGGTGAATTTCTGCTGAGAGTCTTTACGCTATCTACTTGATGGGCGTTTGATCAGCCAACCATGTCCAGAAGTGTTGAGCGCTTTGATAGCCGGTATAGCGGGCTACTTCATGCCGGTTTCTGAACAACACAATGGTTGGGGTGGCAAATAATTCCTGATTAAGGGTCCAGCCCTCAGGCGGTGTTGTTAAATTGGTGGAAACAATTGGCATAGGATTTTTCCAGGACGATAACACCTCTTTGTCGAATTGCCTGCAATAGCCGCATTCAACGGATTCAAAAGCAATCAATTGTTCTTCGGTATTAAGTTTGATTTGTTGCCAATCTTGCCCGGAGTCTGCGGATTGAGTTGTATGGGGCTTTGCGCTTGCAATTGGCATACTTGGATCGAGATAAGTAACGCCGGTACCGCCCAAACCGCAATAGCCCAGCGGGTTCTTATCCAGGTAATCCTGATGATAGGCTTCGGCAGGAGTATAGTTTTGTAGCGGAGCGATTTCAGTGGTAATCGGCTGGGCGATGCCGGCCGTTTTTAAGTTGGTTTGATAGATGTCGCGTGTTTTTTCCGCCAGCTGGCGTTCTTCATCGCTACGATAAAAGATTGCACTACGATAATTGCTGCCAATGTCATTGCCTTGGCGATTACCTTGAGTGGGATTATGGCTTTCCCAAAACTGAATCAAGACTTGTTCAAGAGACGTTTGCTCAGGATCGTAATAGACTTTAACCACTTCGGCATGGTTTTTTATGGCTTTGCCTCCGTGTATAGCTTCTTCGATGTCATGGAGCGTTTGGTAGCTTGGATGGAGGATATCGCCGCCGGCGTAACCGGCTTCAACATCCAAAACGCATGGCAAGGCTTGCATACGTTTTTCCGCCCCCCAAAAACAGCCCATTCCCAAGACGATATAAGGCGTATCAGGGCCGACAGTCGACTTATTCAACCAAGGATTGGCATTTTTGACCCTAAGCAGTGGCGGGTTCAATAATATTCCTGTGGCAATCACTAAAATGGCCATCATGCTTAAAGACCAAAATGCGCGATGCCGTCTAATCATTGTTATGTTCCTTTTTTAAACTTATTTAGGATATGGTCAGTAATAACTTCCCGACATGGATTAGGTGAAATTTTTCCGTTCGCCCAGAGTCTGCCGAAGGGGCAGCACGAACGGCTCGACGACCGAAAGCAGCGATTTCGGGAAGTTATTTTTAACCAAATCCTTAGATGATAAATCGGCTTGGTTTTGCCAAATCTAATAGAGATAACTCTACACCAACCCTCGGTAATGTTGCACATAAAAATCATTTTCCCAGATGAACGGGGGGTGACCCAAAAAATTGCGATAACTCGCAACCGTTCTGGGCTATCAATGAGTCAAATCGGTGTTGCAGATCGAGGCCTTGAGCAATGTTCCAGGCGGCATCCTGTAATGGCGGCGGCAACTCCTGGCGGCGGGCTATCAGGCCGATTTCCCGCGATAGTTCCGGATTCAATGGTATGGCGGTGACTTCCTGGCGCATTTCAAACAGGCTTAACAGGCTGTGCGGCACCACGCTGTATAGGCCTGCGCTACGAACATAGGCGTATAGCGCGAATACCGAGTCGGTTTCCAGCATGATGTTGGGAGTTATGCCCGCTTCGCGAAATGCAGCATCGATCAGGCGGCGGTTTTGCATGTTCGGCGTTAACAGGCACAACGGCAGTTCCGCAATATCGGCCCAGCCTAAATTGTCTTTAAAAAGCCTTGGGTCTGGACTGCGAGCCAATAGCACATGACGTTCGCGGTACAGCGGTAGAGTACGGAAACCTTTCAGTCCGGGATCTTCAAGATAAGTCAGGCCTAAATCAAGCTCGAAGTTGTCGAGTTGACGAACCAAGTCGTCGGCGCACAACGAAACCAGTTTGACGCCAACGCCCGGATAATCGCGCTGGTAAGGTTCGGTTAATAAAGGCGCCACGGCCAGCGTAGTGGGAATGGCGCCGATGCGAAGCGTACCGGTGAGTTGCTTGTTGCATTGCGCCGCTTCCTGCCTCATGCATTCCCAGTTTTGCGCCAGAATCCTGGCCCATTGCAACAGGCGTTCGCCTTCTGCAGTAAAGCCCTGAAAACGCTGGCCGCGGCGGACGATGGTAACACCCAGTTCTTCCTCAAGATGTTGGATGGCGGTGGACAAGGCCGGTTGGGAAACGTGGCATATTTCAGCCGCACGGCCGAAATGTTCTGTTTTCGACAATGCCAGCAGGTAATGGATTTGACGGATAAACATGGCGGATTCAGTTATATAAGGCTCGATTAAAAAAGCCTGTCAAAAAATAAGGCGGCGTTTGGGCGATTACCGCGGAGATTAGCTTGCAAATGAATCAACACAATTAAGCGGCAGTTTGTACCGGCAAACTGTGTCTGCATTGCCTCATTATATACTTTACTACATATCGATATAGTAAATACGACAAAATCCGTGCTGAATAAATCTAACAGGCTATTTATAAATATAAATTAAATTTGGCATCAGGGCTGCTTGGTCGGAGTCTGCGCTGGGGCCGCATACCTTGACTCTCAAGCCCGCAGCCTATAATCCGGCAGTCAACCGTGAGGCGCTGACGTTATTTAGCGAGCGAGTCCGCCCACTGTTGTGATGTAGATATATGGCGGTTTACACAATACTTTGCAGCTGTACCGGTGTGAATCATTGGAGAAAAAGCGCCGATGATTTTTATCTGGAGTCATTGAACTGCCGCTTATCTTGCAGAGTGCGCTCTATAACAGCTTGCGGCTTTTCCTGGTTTGTTAGCGTAGATCGTCCTGGCCGGCTGCGTCCAGGAAATAATGGCCGTCGCCGTGGTTGATTACTCGCTGGTAGGGCAGGGCGTCGAGTTCGGTCAGGTAAGTAATGGAATGGGTTTTGATCAGGCAATAAATAAATTCACCCTCCTGCAAGGCCATGTCCCGGCATGCTCCCGGTGTAATCTCTGCCAACAGGGTGCTGCCGCAATCGACTTGTACAATGATGCTTTCTCCGCTGGGAATCAGCGCGCAGATCTGGCCCTTGATTTGATTTTGTATCGATATGCCGTCGATATAACGGCGGGATAAAGCTACGTCATTGGCGTGTATCGATACTTGCGCCCGGCTGCCGATAGCTAAATGCGGCCGTAGCGGTAAGGTTAGCGGCAGGCCGAAGCTGTGGGCCAGACTGCAACCGGCAGTGTAGTCGTGCCTGCTGATCGTCACCGGCAAAATATTGTCGATTTGGCGAATGCCCAGATAGCGCAGCATGCCTTGCTGTTTGGTGGCTTCGAGCAGCGAGCCGTTGTGCAGTACTTTACCTTGCTCCAGCACGATCAGACGGTCGGTCAGTTCCAGGATTTCACCCAAGGACTGACTGGCATACAGTACCGGCAAGTCGAGCTCATTTTGCAAACGGTTCAGGATCGGCAGCAGCTGTATTCGATAGCCGTTGCCGATCGCGGCGAAGGTTTCATCCAATAACAACAGGCGCGGCGATTTCAGCAGCGAGCGGGCCAGCGCGACCCGTTGGCGTTCACCGGCGGAGAGCAGTTCGATGATATGATTGAGGATAGGCCCCAGTTCTAACAGCTCGATTAAAAAATCCAGCTTGAAAATGCGGCGGTGTTTCAGCGTGCGATTATAGGCGGAGGTCAGGTTGTCGCGAACGGTTTCGGTTGAATCGGCGCAGTCGATCTGCAATACCGCGCCTACAGGACGCTGTTCACGCGGCATCATGATGCCTTTGCGGCTGTCGAACATGATTTTGCCGTCCAGCACGATATGTCCGCTTTGCGGCTGAATGGTGCCGGCAATCAAGCCGAGCACCGTGCTTTTACCGGAGCCGGATTTGCCGAACAGGCCGACGCTGGAGTCGCTGATAGACAGTCGCGTAGTCAGGTCGAAATGTCCGCGGTGCAGTTTTACATTCATTTCCAGCAGCATGGTTACCTCTGTTAATTAGAAATTGGACAAGTTGCCGGGCTTCACAGCTTGCCCTGAGCTTGTCGATGGATTATCTCGTTCTCACGCCGTACTGCCATATTGTAGGAGCGGGCCATGCCCGCGAATTATGCAATCGTCGCCCAAATATCGCGGGCGCGGCCCGCTCCTACTCAATGGCAGCGGCGCAGCATGTGGGAACGAAAAATTAAAGGTAACCCGGCTGCAAACGAAATACGGATTGCAGCCGGGTTACACGCATATCAACCCTTGACAGCCAGAATCACCGCACCGGCTTTAAATACGGCCGTGGCTGGATTGCCTTTACTCAAGCCCAAGGCTTCGACGCTGTCATTGGTTACCGTGGCGGCAACCTGCTCGCCGCCTTTTAACTCGATATCGACTTCAGCGTTGACTGCGCCGGGTTTAACCTGGGTTACCGTGCCTTGCAGCTGGTTGCGCGCTGAAAGCCGGTAGCCGCCAAAATCGGTGACGATGATGATTTGCGGGGCTTTGATCAAAGCAATGATTTCGATACCGGTCTTGATTCCCAGCGTTTCGACGGATTCCTTGGTAATCGAGGCAACAATGGTTTCTCCGCCTTTTAAGCCGATATGAACTTCGGCATTCACTGCACCGATAAGTACCTCATTAACGGTACCGGTAAATTGATTTCGTGCACTTGCTTTCATAGTAAATCTCCAAGAATTGATTAATTTAATAATGATGTGCCCTTGATCTGCACGTAAACCGCCATGCCGATCTGCAAATTCAGCATGATCGCCGATTTGCGGGTGATATGCGCCAGCAGCGTCTGCTTGCCGACCTGGTCGTGTAGGTTCCCTACCGATTGTGACACTTCGGCCATCCTTGGCAGTCGTACTTGTACCACAGTCTGTCCGTCGCGGCCATTGGAGATACCGGTGACGGTCGCGGGCAGCACATTGAGAATGCTGGTGGCTGACGGCGCTTCAAGGGCGATACTGACATCGCGGGCGTAAATCTGTACCCGTAACGGTGTGCCGATCTTTGCATTAATCGCCGGCAGGCTGAGGGAGCCTCCGGCAAAAGCGACATGGGTCAGGTGATAATCGGCTTCATGTTCGGCGACGGTCGCCTGCCAAACGGTGGAGGCCTCCCGGTCTTGCGCCAGCGGTACGTCGAGACGGCTTTGCGTTTCCGCCAGCGGGCCCGAAGCCAGTGTCCGGCCGTCTTCCAGAATCACCAGCGTGTCGGCCAGTTGCGCGACCTCCTGTTGCGAATGGGTGACGTACAGCACCGGAATGTCCAATTCCTGGTGCAGGCGGCTTAAAAACGGCAGGATTTCCTGTTTGCGTTTGAAATCCAGCGACGCCAGCGGTTCGTCCATCAGCAGGATTTCAGGATTTAAAGCCAAGGCCCTGGCGATAGCGACCCGTTGCCGTTCGCCGCCGGACAAGTGTCCGGGCATGCGCTCCAGCAGATGGCCGATGCCCAGCAGCTCAACGGTCTGGTCCAGTTTGACCGTGCCCGAATTGTGTTTGATCCGTTTCAAGCCGTAGTGCAGGTTATCTTGCACGGTCAAATGCGGAAACAGGTTGGCTTCCTGAAACACATAGCCCAGCGGCCGTTTATAAGTGGGCAGGAACAGGTCATGCTCGCTGTCCTGCCAAATATGGCCGTTGATTTCCAGAAAGCCATGCTGTGCCTGTTGCAGTCCGGCAACGCAGCGCAACAGGGTGGTTTTGCCGGAGCCGGAATGGCCGAACAAGACCGTAATGCCGGTGCCGGGCAGCTTTAAGTCGACGTCCAGCTTAAAGTCGCCGTAATCGAGCTGGAAGCGGGCCTGCATTGTGGTCATGTTCATCACTTAAGCGGGTGGGCGACGGGTTGCGTTTTCAGTACGGTATACAGCACCAGCAGCACGCTGAACGAAAACAGCATCAGAATACCGGCCAGCCAGTGGGCTTCGGTATATTCCAGCGCTTCGACATGATTGTAGATTTGCACCGACACGACGCGGGTTTTGTCCGGAATATTGCCGCCGACCATCAGCACCACGCCGAATTCGCCAACGGTATGGGTAAAGCCCAAAATCGAAGCGGTCAGGAAACCGGGTTTCGCCAGCGGCACGATCACGCTGAAAAAAGTATCCAAAGGTCCTGCTCGTAAGGTTGCGGCTGCCTCCAAAGGCTGTTCGCCGATGGAGGTGAATGAGGATTGCAAGGGCTGCACGACAAATGGCAATGAATAGAGCACCGACGCGACCACCAAGCCTGGAAACGTAAACGGCAAGGTGCCCAGGCCCAGTTCGGTGGTTAAATGGCCGATGGGGCCGTTCGGTCCCAGCATGATCAATAAATAAAAGCCCAATACCGTCGGCGGCAGCACCAACGGTAAGGATACCAGCGCATTACAGATAGTTTTCCAGCGCGATGTCGTACGTGCCAGCCACCAGGCTAGCGGCGTTCCGAATAACAGCATCAGCAAGGTGGCGATGCCTGCAACTTTGAACGTCAGCCACAAGGTGGCAATATCGGCAGCGTTTAACATATTTATAACTTAGTTAGCCAGGTCGTAACCGTATTTACGGATAATCGCGAGCGCTTCAGGCGATTTTAAAAACTGCATCAATGCCGGTGCAGCCGGATTTCCCGCCCCGGTTTTCATCAGTATCGCATCCTGGCGGATCGGCTTATAAAGATCGCTTGGGATTAGCCAGCCCGAGCCGCCGGCAATTTTGCCGTTATCGATGACTTGCGAGAATGCTACAAAACCCAGCTCGGCATTGCCGGTGCTGACGAATTGATGGGTTTGCGCGATGTTTTCCCCTTGTACGAACAAGGGTTGCAGTTTGTCGAACAGTCCCCGGTTTTTCATGACTTCAACCGCTGCCGCACCGTAAGGCGCCAGTTTCGGATCGGCCAACGCGATATGCTTGAAACCGCCTTTACTCAGGACTTGCCCTTGGTCATCCACTAAACCCGGCGTGGCCGACCATAACACGAGTTTTCCAAGCGCATAAGTGAAACGGGTGTTAGGTACGGCCAATCCCGATTGTTCGAGTTTTATCGGACCTTTGTCGTCGGCGGATAAAAATACTTCAAACGGTCCGCCGTTTTCAAATTGCGAAACAAATTTGCCGGAGGAACCGAACGACAAATTGGCCTTGTGACCGGTGGATTTTTCAAAAGCCTCGGCGATTTCGGTCATCGGCTTGGTGAAATTGGCTGCGACGGCGACCAAGGTTGTTGCGGCTGAGCCGATGGACGTAGTCAGCAGCAAGCCTAATAATAAAATGGAACGGAAAGCGGTGTTTTTTAACATGTGTATCTCCGGAATCTGGAAAAATTACTCACGATGGAAGATTTTGCGGTATTTAAGGCAATTTGGAGCGACTTCTGCTCGCCAACGCCTTAAATACCACATGGACTATTTAAAAGTCGACGGTTTAAAATCTCAACTGGCTTGTGACAAAGAAGTAGTCAGTATCAGCTCCAGGTGTCGTTGCGAAAGTCGCCCCGGTCTGGGCCGCGCCGGTTGCATTGGTTTGTTTTGCCGATTTGGCAAAGTCCCCTTTAAATAAGTGATACCAGCCCGCGTCAAAATTGAGGCTGCTGTTAAAGTTGTAACGCCCGGTAAAGCCTATTTGATCTCCGACATAACTGCCGTTACCTCCGGCAAGACCTGGAGTGGTGCCCGCTGTACAAGCCGGTCCGCCCCAGCAGTCTTGGCCCTCAGCCAGCCATATTAAGCGCTGTTGGAACCTGAATGACATGTCATTACGGGGTGCAAAATCCAGTTTATAGCCGGGCGAATTGATGTTGGTGCGTTGAAACGCCCCATAGATACCGGCAGGCCCAAAATCGAAGTCCGAAGCGCCGTAAAGCGGATCGAACCGTGAGTCTTCACCACTGGCCGATGTGTCTTTCCAATTTTTATTGCCGCTCGCGTAGTCGTGTTCCAAATAAAACCTTGGCGACCAAGGCAAGTCAAAGCTATAACCCGCTTCGATATGGGAAGACCAGGCTTCATGTTGTTTTTCAGTGTTCGCAAAAGCGCCGGTCGCTGCATACTTGACGGTACCGAATTGGCCTATGCCTTCCGCGGTAAAGTCATAGGTACCTTTACTGGGTTTTTGGTAAATACGGATGCCGGGCGTGAAATAACGGCGGTTTCGAGTGGGATTAAGCCGGCTGTCCCCTTCGTCGAGATGATAAAGATACACTTCGGCATTAACTTCTTTGTAAAGTCTGCTGCCTTCTAAAATACCGCCGGAAAACCAAGTCCGGGTATCTTCTTCATCCCACTGATGATGGTTAAGCAAATCTGCATTGGGCGTAACTGAATTATAGTTGGGGAACCGGAGCACCGGCATCGTTGCGAATGCATTGAATTGCCAGTGGTCGTAATCGATGACTCTGACCCGAACGCCGGTAAAATTGTTCACGGTATTCCGGAAGATAGGTCTTGCTATCAGTCTTCGGCTACCCAAATCCATGGTTTGGCGCCCCGCTTTGACCTCAACCCCTTTTCCGCTGAAAAACAAATTTTGATCAGTCCAAGATACATAGCCTTGAGCGAAATCCAAGGTATCGACCGAAGCGTTATTGGGAGGATTGGGCGTGTTATTGGTGCCGTCATCTGAGAGAGTCGTTCTGGCATCCATAAATTCCGCTGCAAAACGGAATTTACCCAGTTTGGCCTGTATCCAAAGGTCGGATTGAAGCGCAATCTGCTGGTCGCCTCCGCCGGCCTTAGGGGCCGGAGCGGGTTGTGAAGCCTTGAATGTATCCGACACAGATTCGTAGCGGGTTCTTTGCTCAACGCCCACCGATAGCCATTCAGGCAAACCGAGCGTATCGTGCAAATTCCAAATCGGTTTTTCGTAACTATTGCCTAATAACGGGTCTTGCATCATAAAGTTGTATGCTGCCATTGGCGCGCGTGAGTAGCTAGGAGGCGGCTCGGCGGCTTGAAGGCTGCCGCTTATGCAAAAGCCGCTTCCGACAAGTAAACCGAGGGTATGATTAACAGTAATGCTGGTACGAGATTTTTTTCGCATCATCAATGGCCTATGATTGTAATTTATGATATTTGCATCGGCATTGATATGTCGATGCATGCGGATCCTATTCGGAAAAAACTAAAATAAGATACCGCTCTAGTTTAACTCATTATATACATTAGTATATAGCGCATTTAGTTCTAAGCAATCGATGTGCCAGCCTTTAATAATCCTTTCACAGTGTTGAATTATATTGACTGAATTCGTTATGTCAAAGTGTAAATAACGTAGTAATCCATACATTTTATCGGGATTTGTAGGGTTACCGACAATGCGTTCACTCAACATTATCTTTGCACCGTTGAATTGAAGAGTGTTTGTTGGAATGCGGACAACAATTTTATCTATAAAGCGGCACCCAAGCCGTTTGTTGGGCATTTGAAGAAAAAATGGAATGTAGAGTCATTCCATTGATAGCGGGAATAAGGATTAGGTTAAAAATAACTTCCAGAAGTCACTGTCTTGAGTCGTAGGCCGTTCGTGCTGAGCGCAGCCGAAAGGGCGGGTGAACGAAAAAATTCCACCCGATCCATATCGCGAAGGATGCGCTTCATTTTGTTCAGCGCATCCTACCCCAGAAATAAAGCTTACCAGGATGGCACACGCTTTTCATACCCACGCGGAACAATCTCGGCCATGCAAACGGTGGGCAAAACCGCCTGACCACCACTGATTAAAGCGACTCCAAAAAACGAATAACCGCCAGCCGTTCCTCGGTAGGCAGATGGGCGAAACCTTGTCTGCTCGATAAAGCTTCGCCGCCGTGCCATAGCACGGCTTCGGTTAAGTTGCGCGCGCGGCCGTCGTGCAAGAAATAGCTGTGCTCGTTGATGCGCTGGATTAAGCCTATTCCCCACAACGGCGGCGTGCGCCATTCCCGTCCGTTGGCTTGAAAGTCGGGACGGCCATCCGCCAAGTCTTCACCCATGTCATGCACCAGCAAATCGGTGTAAGGGTGTATAGTTTGCCCGGATAATATCGGCAATTCCAGAAATTCCCCGGTTGTCAGAAGCGGCGTGTGGCAGGCCGTGCAACCGATAGCTCTGAATAGTTGCTCGCCTTTTTGTACGATTGGATCGCCTAAATTGCGCCGGGCCGGAACTTGCAGCAGACGCAGGTAAAGTAGCACGGCTTTGAGTTGGGCATAGTCCAATTCGGGTTGCCGAGCTGACAGTGTCTGTTTGCAAGCGGTTTGAGCGGCGGTGCAATTTTCCTCGGGATGTAATGGCGAGGTAATCCCCATATCGCCGATAAATGCCCCGGCAATTTGTTGTTTGAGCGTCGCGACATTGGCTTTGAGCCCGAAGCGGCCGATCACGGCGCATTGCCGTTCGTCGTCCCAAATAACATTGGGATGGCCGTGGACGCCTTGCCGTTTACCCTTCTCGGCCAATTGCAGGATGGTTTGTTCCGGGACGGCTTCCAGCAAACCTAGGCCGAACACAGGCGGCCCGACGCGCGGAGAAAAATGAATATCGGCGGGCAGCGGTCCGTATTGCAGGTCGGCGAATCGATATAAAGGCGTCCTCAGCGCAATAGTTTCGCCATCGGCCAGCGTAATGCTATGTTCGCGGTAATCGACGCTGACCAGTCCTTCGCCGGGTACGCCGGGCACACCCTGTTCATTCAGCTGAGTGCCGTAAACCGGATGCGGCAATGGGCCGCCGTGCGGGTCTTGGCCGGGCAGGCTTAAGCGCACCAGCATCGAGCGCATGGCCTGTTGCGGCGTTTCCGGCGGTTGTCCGCGCCCGTTTTTGGCATGACAGGACAGGCAGGACAGCTGGTTGTAAAGCGGCCCCAAGCCTGTTGTCTCAATGTCCTTGGCCGGAGCAATCACCCAGCTCTGCCGGAACAGGCTACGTCCGCGAAACGCTTCGCTTAACTGTTCGGGAGTGCTATTCGGATTGATTCGGGAGTAGGCTTCCCGGCTGTTGTCCGTTACTTCGAAGCTGCTTCCGGCTTGTGCGCTTGCCAAAGCGCACAAGCCCAGCATGATGCCCAGTAAACGCTGCATCATGGCCCCAGCTGTTTTAACAGGTTTTCGGCTTCGGCATAGCGGCTGTCGATTTCTTTGCTCCATGCCTGTTCCAATGCTTGCGCTTCGGCCTCGGCTTTTTTATCGGTAGAGCGTTCGCTGAAGGTCTGTTGCAACGTTGGCGTTTCAGCCTTGGCCGCATTGACCGGTACGCCGGTTAATAACTGCCGGATCTTGACCAACCGTTCCGCCTGATCGGCTTTAGCGGACTGTTGATGTTTACGTAATTGCAGCCAAAGATTTTGTAGGCGCTGAAGATGATCGCTAAACAGCCGGTCGAATAAGGCGTTATTCAAAGCCAGACGAGGTGAGGCGCGGCTGGGATCGTAAACCACCGGATGCGCTTTTGTTTCGCTGAACGGATCGAAATAGTGGTCGGGTTTATCCGCATAAACGGAAGCCCGTACCGGCAGTTTACGAATGTCCGGATGGAACAATAGCTTTTGGCCCCGATCCGATAATACGAAACTGACGAAACGCCTTGCCGCATCAGTATGCTGGCTGGCGGCGGCGATCGCGATATGCGCAGGCGAATAGGCGACAGGTTCCGGGTAGATAAAATGTAACGGAGCGCCATTGGCAGCGGCCGAGGCGGTGAAAAAGTCGATGGTCGGGGCGATGCCGCGTTCGCCGGAACCGATGATGTCGGTAATAAAGGTGGAACCGGATTCGACCAAGCGTGCGTTGGCAACGATGTCGGACAATAACGCCCACCCCGGTTCCCAGCCGTATTGCTGTAATACGCTGTCTATCATCATCGGTGCAAAACCGACGCGGGACGGAACCGGCAAGGCCAAATGACCTTGATAATGCGTGTCGGCCAAGTCCTGCCAGGTTTTCGGTGTTGCCAAGCCGTGTTTTTTCAAGTAATCCGCGTTGACCGCAAAACCGTAACCGGCCATTTCGGTCACGCAAAAATAGCCGTCCGTATCGACAAGCGGCAGTGCGCCGAGACTATCGGCCAATCCGCTACGGTCGATGCCGAGTTTTTGCCAGGCGTGTTGCTGCTTAAGCACCATGAAATTGCGTTGGCTGGCCGACCAATACACATCTACGCCGCCTTGCTTAGGCTGTTTTAAATACGGCAGCGCATCATGCGGCATTTTCCATATCACGGCCAGATCAATGTCCGGGTAAGTTTGTTCGAAGGCCGTTTCGTAGCGGGATACGACGTCTTCAGGATAAGCCGTCAGTACCGTCAGTTTTTCTTTTGCGAGCGCCGGATTGGCGCATAAGCCGACTATCAGCCATGCCAATGCGTGTAATAGGATGTAGGCCGGAATAAGCCCGCCCGGCGATAGCAAGGGGGGAGCGTTTCCGGCATTCGGAGTGCCGGAAACGCCGGTTCTCGCTATCGCTCGAACCGGCTTATTCCGGCCTACTATAAGCCATACCAATGCGTGTAATAAATGAGTCATAACCTCTCTCCTGGCTCAGTAGCTAAGATTGATATTGGCGAAGTAATTCCGGCCCTGCTCAAAAAAGCCTTCTTCGTATGCATACAATTGATCGGCCACGTTATTGACGCCGAATTCCGCATTCAAGTTTTTGTGCACAATGAAGGTGGCTTTGAGGTTGCCGATGACAAAATCTTTCGCTACCCGGGTGCCGGTGGTGTTGCTGTAGCGCTTGTCGTTGTATTCGGCGCCGGCGAGCAGGCGCAGATATTGAATCGGTTGATATTCCAGGTAAGTGAACACTTTATGCTTGGGCGTATCGAGCGGAAAGAATTGCGGGTTAGTAATGTTGTTGCGGTCCAGCCAGGTGTAATTGAAATGAGCGCGCCATTGCTCGTTGATTGGCGCGGTCGCAAATACTTCGACCCCGAGATTTTCCTGCTTGCCTATATTCTGTAATTGAAAGCAGGGCGGCGTGCTGCAACTGTTATTAGGTAGCGTGACGCTATCGATGGTGTTATCGATTTGGCTGAAAAACAGGTTGCTTCCGTAATCGATGAGATTGAAAGCTTTGCCGCTCAGCCCCAACTCGTAATTCAGTGCGTTTTCCGGTTGCAGGCCGGGATTCGGCAAAGCGCTGCCCAAGCGGTAGGAGAAGCGGTCCTTGATGGTTGGAAAGCGGGTTTTACGAGCGATGCTGGCATGAAGCTGCAAGTCGTCGAGCAATTGATAAAACGTACTGCCCTGAATGTTATAGGCGTCTTTGGTGCCGCTGAGCGGGAACGAGACCAGTCTGTTGTTAAGCAAATTTTGCGCTTGAATCTGTTTTTGCTGCTCATAGCTGGTCCCGACGACAAATTTGAGGGCGTCGGTAGGTGTGTAAGTATTCTCAAGCGCATAGGAGAACAATTCGTCGGCAAAACGTTGCTGCGGCTGGCCGGTGTTGCCGACTTCTCGGTGTACGTCCTGCTTATAGCTGAAGGCCAGTTTGATCTCATTTTTGTTAAACCAGGTATTGCCGTATTCGATGCCGCCGCCAAAAGTATAATCGTCATAACGGCTGTCGAACGCATACGGTCTTGAGATGGTGTTATAGTTCGCGTTGTCGAATGATTGCAGGCTGTTCTGGAAGGTATCGTGGTAAGCGCGCAGTTTGACGGTGTGATCGTTGCCGAATTGGGTTTTGGACAGAAAATAAACGCTTTCCTTATCCCAGCTGGGCCAGCGCCAATAACGAGGCGCGACGGTTGGATCGGATCCGGCATAAGGCGGCGTATCCTTGCGTCCGCTCTGGTTGCTGTAAGTGATTGCGTATTCGTCGGTGTCATTGGGCGTCAAGCCAAGCTTGATGTTGCCTTTATAGTCGGTGTTGCCGGAATTTTCGCGTATGCCGCCGTTTTCGCTCGCGGTCGCTTTAAAATCGTCCGGCAAACGCCAGAATTGCCGGTCCAGGTATGATGCGCTGCCCTGGACATACCATAAGCCTTGGTTCGATCCGAAATTTAACGCGGTTTGGTAATAATTTGCGTCGAATTGCGAATCCATGCCCATGCCGGTGGTAAGATTGGCTTCCAGTTTTCGGGACGGACGCCGGCTGACCAGATTGACGCTGCCGCCCAAGGTATTCGGGCCGTATAGCACCGACGCATTGCCTTTGCTGACGTCGATCTGGCCGATATCGAAGGTGGTAAAGCGGTTTAAATCGACATTGCCGTCGTAAGGCACATACACCGGGATGCCGTCCATAAACAAAGGCACTTGCCGGGAATTGAAACCGCGGACATAAATCAGCCGTTCGTTGCGCGCGCCTAAATTCTGTACAGAGACACCGGGCAGCAGGTTTAAGGCCGAAGCAACGTCGTTGCGGTTATTGCGGCTTATATCCTCGGAGGTGATGGTTTCCTTGTCGGAAAGTTTTTCTCGATCGGCTTTGGCATTGACTTCAATAACGCCTAATTGAAAAACATCTTCGTCCGCTGCCAGTGTTACTTGGGACAAAGTAGTCATCGTTAATAATAAAACGGGGGTACGCATGATTTCACCTGCCGGTCGGTTAGCAAATGTGGGATTGGTTTTGCATGATCAATAGACATGAATGGCCTATAATCATGAGCATTGTTCTCACATTGATGTTTATGGGTTATATAAAGTTTGGATTTGGTCGCTTTCATTAGGATGAGAACGAGTTTATTTTAGTTCGTTATATACTCAAGTAAATAAAGAAAAAGGAAATAGCTTATTTCTGATATGGAAATAACGTTCAACTCAATTTTTACAACGCACGTAACCACTTATGACTGACAGCTCTAAACGCAAGACTATTTCAACAGCATGGGTCGATGGCGAATTACGCTTAGCCGGCCTGGACAGCCGCATGATCGGTTTGCTAAGGGCGATAGATCAAAGCGGTTCCATCAATCAGGCTGCCAAGCAGGTGGGCTTGAGTTATAAAGGCGCCTGGCAAATTATCGAAAGGGCCAACAACGGTTCGCCGAAAACATTGGTCAGCACCGCTACCGGCGGCAGCAAAGGCGGTGGTACTTGTTTAACCGAGGCCGGACGCTCTTTGTTGGCGCTGTTTACCGATTTGGAACAGCAGCATCGGCAGTTTCTTGAGCAACTCAACCGGAGTCTCGCCGACGATACCAATACGGTTTTGCTGTTACAGCGCCTGGTGGTTAAAACCAGCGCCCGCAACCAGCTTTTTGGCAGCATTGTTGCCATTCACGCCGGTGCGGTGAGTGCCGAGATTGTTGTGAGGTTAAAAGGCGGAGACCAGGTTATTACCAGCGTCACGCTGGCATCGTTGAATGAGCTTGGCCTACAAATCGGTGCCGATGCGGTACTGTTGATCAACAGCGCCGACATTACACTGTTAACGGATGCCGACTCCAATTGTTTTTCAGCGCGTAACCGCTTATCCGGAAGCGTGATTCGTGTGCTGCAAGACGAGGTGAACGCGGAGGTGATTGTTTTGTTACCCGGCGGCGAAACGCTGGTTGCGATGATTACGCAGCAAAGCGCACAAAATCTGGCGATTATGACCGGCATGCCGGTATCGGCGATGTTTAAAAGCAACGCCACGGTTCTCGGCGTCATGCCGCCGCTTTGATCGCTGTTAGTCCATCATCAACAATCGACATGCTCAAGTTTGCTATGGATCTAAAGGTTCTGGATTTTTTATTGTCGATCAAGTGTAAAGCCTCAACCGGATTGATATAATGGCGGCTGAATTTGTAGTCCGAAACTGGAACGCCTGGGCGCCGGGCATCAGTTGTCGCGAAGACTGGCAAAATTGGGATGACCATCAGCCCTTTGCCCAACAGGAAAAAGCGGCCATATCGGTTGCGGTGCCCAAGTTACTCCAACGCAGATTGAGTCCATTAGCCAGAGCGGTTTTTAATGCTGCGGAAGGTTGTATTGATAGCGATAAGGTATTGCCCATTGTTTTCAGCTCCGCCCATGGCGAAGTGAATAAGTCATTGGAGATGCTTCAAAGCATGCAGAGAGGTGAGGACGTTTCGCCGACAGCTTTCAGCTTGTCCGTTCATAATGCGATATCGGGTTTGTTTTCGATGGCCTATGGCTATCATCAGGAAATAACCGTGATTGCGCCAGGCCAGGACGGTATTGCCCCGGCGTTTATTGAAGCATTGGGACTGTTGCAGGAAGGCCATGCCGATGAGGTACTGATCGTTTTGTACGATGAACCGCTATCGGATTTTTATCCATCGCTGCCGTTTGCGCTCAATGCCCCGGCCATTTGCGCGTTGGCATTAAAAATTTCTTTAGCCGGGAGCGGCTTGCCGTTGCAGTTTTGCAGATCATCCGCACATCGCAACGATGGAGAGCATGCTTTACAGATATTCTCTTTTTTAAAATTCCTGGTTGCCGACGATAAAGCGTTGGTGCTGGGCAATCATAGACACAGCTGGGAATGGCACAAAAGATAACGGCAAAATTAAGCTATGGCTGGCGTCTTCTGGCAACAGGATTCAGTTTTTTTACTTTCGGCATCGGCGGGTTAGTGCTGTGGCTGTTGGTATTTCCGGTATTGTCTTTGTTGCCCGGAAATCATCGGCAAAAGGTCAGCCGAGGCCAAAAAACGGTATGTTACAGTTTTTATCTGTTCATCGGTTTGATGCACAGGCTTGGCGTGATGACTTATGAAATAACCGGTTTAGACAAGCTTAACCGCCCCGGCCAATTGATTATCGCCAATCACCCAACGCTGGTCGATATTGTGTTTTTGATCAGCCGGATCAAACAAGCCAGTTGTATCGTCAAAGCCAAGTTGTGGCATAACCCGTTCATGCGCGGCCCGATACTCAATGCCGGATACATCAGCAACGGCGATCCCGAGCAAATGATAGCCGAGTGTGTCGCCTGGTTACGCTCAGGCGGATCGATGATTATTTTTCCTGAGGGTACGCGCTCAATACCGGGCAAGCCGTATCATTTTCAACGCGGTGCGGCGGCGATTGCGTTGCAGGCCAATGCGATCGTGACCCCGGTAACGCTGACCTGCACTCCGAGCACTTTAACCAAAGCCGAGCACTGGTACCAAATTCCCGAACGCCGTTTTCATCTGTCCATGCATGTCGGCAACGATATTGCACTGGATAAATTTATTAACATCAGTCCAAAATCGATAGCCGTGCGCCGCTTTACTCAATATCAACAAGATTATTTTACCCAACAAAGAGAGCTTTATAAGCACAATGGAAAATGAATTAAAACAACTTATTATTGATACGCTGGACCTGGAAGACATCAGCGTGGAGGATATAGACAGTCATACGCCGTTATTTAATGACGGTTTGGGACTGGATTCCATTGACGCCTTGGAATTGGGTTTGGCTATCCGCAAAAAATACAACATAAAGATTGATGCCGAAAAAGAAGACGTGGTGAAGATTTTCGCCTCGGTTTCAGCGCTGGCTGAATACATTCAAGCGGCACAAAGTTGAGATGATTATGATACAAGAACGCGAAGAAATTTTAACGGCTATCAAAGAGATCATGGTCGAGATGTTCGAGATGGACGAACAGGCCATCACGCTGGACGCACGGCTGTACGAAGACCTGGATTTCGACAGCATCGATGCGGTAGACATGATCGTCAAACTTAAGGAAATGACCGGCAAAGCGATCAAGGCCGAAGATTTCAAAACGGCCCGGACCATTGGCGATGTGGTCGACGCGGTTTATAACATGCTTAACGATTGATATGTGTTTGTTTAGTTTATGCCGTTTCTCCTCATTCCCACACAGCGCTCTTCGATACAGCTCAGGACTGACGTGGGAATGCAGTCAAGGCTCGTTACGTAGCGAGCTGTAATACATGCATCGATACCGGTATTACAAACACTCTGTAGGAGCGGGCCATGCCCGCGATGAAGGATCTACAATTCTGCAACTGTGGCCAAACATCGCGGGCATGGCCCGCTCCTACGATGTCATTGCGATTAATTTAACGGCAGCGACGCGTTGCGTGGAAACGAGATAAATATGCGTTTGCTGGTAAGCGCTATCATGGGCTTATTGACATTTCTGTATCCGTTGGCGGTTTTTTTCGGCAGAGAGTATCTCGAACCTTGGAAAATCGCCGCTCTATTGATCGTATTGTTGCTGGTCAGGTTGGCGGCCAGTTATTCCGTTAAACACTGGAGTACCCCGTTATTGGTTGGAGGCATCGGCTATTGCCTATTCGCGATGTGGAGCAATCAATTAGGCACTTTGCTGTTTTACCCGATTCTGGTCAATGGCTTGATGCTGCTTATTTTCGGCTGGAGCCTGTTTTCGCCGCCCAGCCTGATTGAGCGTCTGGCCCGTCTACAACACCCCGATTTACCGCCGGAAGGCGTTATTTATACCCGCCATGTGACGCAAATCTGGTGCGGCTTTTTTATCATTAACGGCACTCTGGCATGGATAACCGCTTTTTGGTGCAGCCTGGAAGTCTGGAGTTTATACAACGGCCTGATCGCCTATGTGTTGATGGGGATTTTATTTGCCGCCGAATATCTGGTCAGAATCAGAACCCAGAAACATGTCAGATAAGCTGTTGCCGTTGTCCCACTGTTTAATTGCCCAAAGGCCGAATGATGCGCCAATTGCCTATCATGACGGGCAGTATTATGCGGCCGAGCAGTTTGCAAACACTGTTAAATACTGGGTCGATAAACTGGAAGCGCAACCGTTTCAGCATTATGCGTTGTACACTGAAGACGCCTATCCTTTTGCCGTGCTGTTGTTTGCGTTGCTCCACGCCGGTAAACAAATCTGGATACCGGGCAATAACCGCCCCGGTACAGCCGAGCAATTAGCGCAAGACTGCCGGTTGCTCGGCGATTGGCAAAACGGCCGGAGTTTTGATTACTGCTTAGAAGCATCGGCCGCTTCCAAGCGAACTTTATCGCCGTTAAATCCGTTAGCTAAGCAGCTGGTCATTTTTACCTCGGGTTCCACAGGGCAGGCCAAGCCGATAGCCAAAAGCTTAAACCAGTTTCAGCTTGAAATCGCCACGCTGGAAAAGCAGTGGGGCGAACAGCTGGGCGATGCGGCGGCGTTGGCGACAGTCAGTCATCAACATATCTATGGCTTGCTGTTTCGCGTGTTATGGCCGTTGTCGGCAGGACGGTGCTTTCACAGTCAGGCTTATATCAGTCCTGAAGTATTGGTTAGAGCCATTCAACACAAACCGGCTTACTGGATTGCCAGTCCTGCACATTTAAAGCGCTTGGATCAATCTTCACCCTGGGCAGGCATAGCCGGGTTAGAGGCGGTTTTCAGTTCGGGCGGCGCATTACCGGAGAATGCAGCACAGCAGATATTTAGCGCCGGAAAACAGGCGGTGATCGAAGTCTATGGCAGCTCCGAGACTGGCGGTATTGCCTGGAGGCAGCAGGAAAAAGTATGGACGTTATTTTTTGGTATGGGCTTAACGTGCCTTGATGAAAAATGGTTGCTGCATTCGCCTTATTTGGAATCCGCCCCCTTAGAAAAAGGGTGCGGATTTCAACTGGACGATCAAATCACCTTATTGGACGATGGCTACTTTATATTACACGGACGCTCGGATCGCATCGTCAAAATCGAAGAAAAGCGCCTGTCCCTGGTCGAACTGGAGCAACGTCTGATCAGCGAAGCGTGGATAGATGAAGCCCATGCGCTGGTGATCGCTAAAAGCCGGGATGTCGTCGCGGTGGTTGCAGTGTTAAGCCGACAAGGCTTGGAACAATTGAGAGCACAAGGCAGAAACCGGCTAATCAGGCAACTGCGCAAAACGCTTGAGCAATGGTTCGAATCCGTGGTGTTACCCAGAAAATGGTTGTTTGTCAACACGATGCCGTTAACCAGCCAAGGAAAAATAGAACAGTCTTTGTTAAAAAGCCTGCTGGATTTTGATAATCGAAAATTGCCTCAAGTATTCAATGTTGAAATGGCTTCCGACAGTATCCGGCTGGGTCTTAGAGTGCCTGAAGATTTGCTTTATTTTCCCGATCATTTCGCGATTTACCCGATTTTGCCGGGCGTAGTGCAATTGGCCTGGGTCGAGCATTTCGGCAAACTTTTTTTTGTTATTAATAAACCGTTCTCGCAGTTGGAAGTTATTAAGTTTACCCAAGTTATAAAGCCCGGCGATCAATTAACGCTTGTTTTAGACTGGAAGGCGGCATCGGGAAAATTGTATTTTAATTTCAGCTCGGAGCTCGGTACGCATAGCTCTGGACGCA
Source organism: Methylobacter sp. (assembly GCF_036845245.1). Taxonomy (NCBI): domain Bacteria; kingdom Pseudomonadati; phylum Pseudomonadota; class Gammaproteobacteria; order Methylococcales; family Methylococcaceae; genus Methylobacter; species Methylobacter sp. The sequence continues at coordinate 12,241 of NZ_DAIUEH010000017.1, read as the reverse complement.
TGGTTTACGAGGACAAGCGATGAAAACCTGCATCATAATCCCCGTTTACAACCACGAAGCCGCAATCCCTTATGTGCTTGCCAAATTAAAGCACTTTGCGATTCCGACTTTTCTGGTTAATGACGGCAGTTCGGCACATTGTTCCCAAATTCTGGCCGACTGCGCCGAACGGGAACCGGATTGGCTGACCTTAATCAACCGCTCGGAAAACGGCGGTAAAGGCGCCGCCGTGCTGGACGGTTTTAAGGCGGCACAGGCCGTGGGATTTAGCCATGCGATCCAGATTGATGCCGACGGACAGCACGATGTGGACGACATTCCGGCGTTTCTTGAAGCGGGCGGACAACATCCTGAAGCGCTGATTTTAGGCCGCCCCTTGTTCGATGAGTCCGCGCCTAAGAGCCGGGTATACGGCCGCACTATCGCCAACGTGTGGGTATGGATCAATACCCTGTCGCTCGCGGTTGAAGACAGCATGTGCGGTTTTCGTTTGTATCCATTGAACGAAGTTGCACAATTAGCCCAACGCACGCAGATAGCCGAAGGCATGGATTTTGACATCGACATCCTGGTGCGCCTGTATTGGCAGGGCGTGGATGTCGTCAACATACCGACCCGGGTGAATTACCCTTATGACGGCGTGTCGCATTTCAAGTTATGGCGGGATAACCTCAGGATCTCGAAAACCCATGCCAAGCTGTTTTTCGGCATGCTGCTGCGCATACCGCAATTGCTAAACAGACATCGGCAATGAGCAAACCTTTGCATTGGTCGGGTATGGGCGAATGGAGCCTGATTTGGGGCATGCGATTTTTGCTGCGCGTTTACCTGCTGTTCGGGCGCACCGTGTTGCAGTGGTTTTTATATCCGGTCGTCAGTTATTACTGGCTGGTGAACAAGCCGGGCAGGGAGGCCAGCCAAGCTTATTTAAAGCGCGTTGCGAAGCTTTTGCCTGAATCAGGTTTAAGCGGAAATCTTCTGGACAGCCATCGGCACTTTATCAGTTTTGCCAACGCTATTATCGATAAATTGGCGGCCTGGTCCGGCGCGCTGTCGCGCGCAGACGTAAGCTATCAAGGACGCAACGAATTGCTGGCTCAAATCAAGACAGGGCGGGGCGCAATCCTGTTAGGTTCGCATTTGGGCAATCTTGAAGTCTGCCGCGTCATTGCCGATCTGGATGATGCGCCACGCATCAATGTGCTGGTACACACCAAACACGCCGAAAAATTCAATCGCTTGTTGAAACAAACCAACAGAAACAGCGGCTTAAATCTGATCCAGGTGACCGAAATTAACGCCGCCAGTGCAATGTTGCTGAGCGATAAAATCGATAACGGTGAGTTAGTCATTATTACCGCAGACCGAACGCCGGTCAGCCGGAATCCGCGCGTCAGCCGGACCGGGTTTCTGGGCGATGATGCGTTGTTTCCGCAAGGCCCGTTTATCCTGGCTTCACTGCTTAAATGTCCGGTTTACACGCTGTTTTGCTTGAAACAACAGGGTAAGCAGGTGATCTATTTTGAGCATTTCAGCGATAAGTTGACGTTTCCCAGAAAAACCCGAGAGCAGGCCTTGCAGCAAACGATTCAACGTTATGCCCAGCGACTGGAGCATTATTGCTTAATGGAACCGTTACAATGGTTTAATTTTTTTGATTTTTGGCACTTGGTTGGTAAAGAAAGCGATGAACAGTAACAATACCGTAGTTTTTGATGGCCGACCCTTGACCATTGAAGCTATTTGCCAAATAGCCAAGCAACAGGCGCAGGCTCAGTTAAGCAGGCAGCCGAAATTTATTGAGCGGATCAACAAAGGCGCACGCTTTATCGACACCTTGTTAAAGGAAGAAGGCTTTGTCTACGGCGTAACTACCGGTTACGGCGAGTCCTGTACGGTGTCTATTCCATTGAATCTGGTCGAGCAACTGCCCAAGCATCTGTATACCTTCCACGGCTGCGGGCTGGGCAATCATTTTGATGCGGAGCAAACGCGGGCCATATTGGCGGTGCGTTTAACCAGTTTGGCCCGCGGTTACTCGGGCGTCCGCTACAAGCTATTGCAACAACTGGCTAAATTATTAAAGCAGGATATTCTGCCGATGATCCCGCAGGAAGGCTCGGTCGGCGCCAGCGGCGATTTAACGCCGTTATCTTATGTCGCAGCCGTTCTGGCCGGTGAACGGGACGTGCTTTATCAAGGTGAACGTCAAACTACGCAAACAGTTTTTACCAAACTGAATATCGAACCGCTGACCTTAAAACCCAAAGAGGGCCTCGCGATTATGAACGGTACGGCCGCGATGACCGGCATCGCCTGCCTAGCCTATCAACGGGCCGAGTATTTATCCCGGCTCGCCACGCGCATCACCAGTCTGGCTTCGGTTGCTTTAAACGGCAATGCCTACCACTTTGACGAAAAACTGTTTTCGGTCAAACCGCACCCAGGCCAAAACCGCGTCGCCGAGCGTATACGTGCGGATTTGCAGTTGAGGCACAGTGCGCCGCGCCACGATACTCGCTTGCAGGACCGTTACTCGCTGCGTTGCGCGCCGCATATCATCGGGGTGCTGGAAGACTCGTTGCCCTGGCTTCGGCAGTTTATCGAAACCGAATTAAACAGCGCCAACGACAACCCGATTATTGACGCAGAAGGTGAACACGTCTTGCATGGCGGCCATTTTTACGGCGGTCATATCGCTTTTGCGATGGACGCGCTTAAAACCGCCGTAGCCAATCTGGCCGATTTAATGGATCGGCAAATGGCGCAATTGATGGACCCGAAATTCAATAACGGCTTGCCTGCGAACCTGTCCGGCGCGACTGGCGAGCAAGCCTTGTTGAGTCATGGCTTCAAGGCCTTGCAAATAGCCGTGTCCTCCTGGACAGCCGAAGCGCTTAAATTGACGATGCCTGCGAGCGTATTTTCCCGATCGACCGAATGCCATAACCAGGACAAAGTCAGCATGGGCACCATCGCCGCCCGCGATTGCATCCGTATTTTGGAGTTGACCGAACAGGTTGCTGTGGCTGTGTTGCTTGCAGTAGTTCAGGGCGTTGAGTTGCGGGGTAATGTCTCGGCGTTAAGTCCTGCTTTGCAAAAGACTGTTGGGCAATTGCGGGAGCATAGTTTGTTCTTGACTGCCGACCGGGCTCTGGAGCAGGAGTTGCGGCTGTGTTTGGAGTTAATACACAAACAATATTGGGATGTGTCCGGCTAACATGTCCAAGCGCCCACAGCAATGTAAACCGGTAAGGGTGCCAGGGCAATCGCGCTATGTGGAGAAGGGGGCTTTTGTCCCCCTCTCACTCCGGGAGAGGGCGTTTCACTGCATTGCATTAACATAGCGCAATTGCCCTGGTAAGGGTGCACCGGATAGAAACAAGATCACAGATGTTCCGCTAAGAGCTGGACTGTATCGATCGGAACTCGATAAAATGGACTCATATTGATGAGCCTGTGCTGGAGATTATGCGAGGCTTGCCGGGTTGCTTTCAATTGATAAATATTTTCACCATGTCCTGTTCCGGAATTGAAATAAAGCTCAACTTCATCCGGAATAACTCCTCCTCTCCTTTAAAAAAATAATGATTCGACCAGCCTCAAATTCAATCGCTACAACTCTGCCTTTGTATAATTTTTCCGGCGGTGTTGGACTTTTACCGCCGAAAGTCATTTCAGAAGCCCAGCAAGCCGTTTTGGAAGTACCGGGAACAGGTATATCCGCGTTGGTAATCAATCATCGTTCCCAACTTTGCCGGGATATTCTGGATGAGACGGAAAAAAACCTCAGAACCTTGTTGAGTATCCCTGATAACTATCATGTGCTTTTCTTGCAGGGCGGAGCAAGCCTGCAATTTTCAATGATTCCGATGAATCTGTGGGCGAATAAAAACCAGCCTGTCGACTATATCGTTTCCGGCTATTGGAGCGCCAAAGCCATTAAGGAAGCTGAAATAGAAGGCAACAAAGTCAACATCATCTGGAATGGCAAAGCGCAAAAATTTGTCAGGGTTCCCGAAGCGGATGAATATAAAATCGACCAGGATGCGGCCTATCTGCATTATTGTTCCAACGAAACTGTCGAAGGCTTACAGTTTAAACAACCATTGGAAACCGGCGATATACCGCTAGTATGTGATATGTCTTCAGATTTTCTCGCCAAACCTGTCGACATTGGCAAGTACGGCCTGGTCTATGCCCATGCCCAAAAAAATATCGGCGCGGCGGGCGTCACAGTCGTTATTATCAGGGACGATTTATTGGGATGCATTCCTGATAACATCCCCACTGTCCTCGACTATCGTCCCCATGTCGAAATGAAGTCTATCTACAATACCCCGCCGATTTTTTGCGATTTATGTCGTGCTATTGGTTACCCGCTGGTTGCTGAACGATATAGGCGGCTTGGCGAATATGGCTCAGCAAAGCCAACGTAAAGCGGCCCTGCTTTATAGCGCTATCGATCAGTCTCAAGGCTTTTACCGGGGTCATGCCCAGGTCGACAGCCGATCCCTGATAAATGTGGTTTTTAATCTGGCTACGCCGGATTTAGAGAAACGATTTATCGAAGCGGCTAAGCAGTTGGGCATTATCGGTTTGGAAGGCCACCGTTCACTGGGGGGTATCCGGGCTTCCCTCTATAACTCGATGCCGGTTGAAGGCGCTTTGTTTCTGAAAAATTTCATGATCGAATTTCAGCAACAATTCCAGCATTCCCAACAATAGTCTATACAAACCCGCTAATTCAGAATCCGGTTCTGTTTCAACCTGAATGCCGATAGAACTCTCTACACTTGGAAAACCTGCATGTCCTTAGCCAATGAACACATCGAACAAGCCTGGAATCGCGATGCTATCACTAATTTTTTGAGCATGGCCCGCCGGGATACCTCGTATGCCTTTAACGAGTTTGACGTTACCGATACGCTTGATCTAATCAGCCGTTACCAACGCGAGCTGGGCATCGGCATTTCCCTGCATGGAGTTGCCATCTATTGTTTGGCGCAAGCCGCCGCACTGCACCCCGATACCTTGACTTACCGTTATCGCAATCGCCTGATAACGTTCCGGAATGCCGACGTCACCACCACGATGCTGAAGAGACTGCCGGACGGCAGCCGTCATCTGGTGCTGTACACTTTTCGTGGCGCACAGCATAAAAGCATGGCGCAGATTCAATGGGAACTGCGTACTGCTATGCGGACGCCGTTGCTGGAACGCCCGCCGATCCCAGGGCGGCTGGGTCGATTGGCAAAGCGTTTTTTATATTGGCAAATGCAGCATAATCCGTTTTTATTCAACAAATACATGGGCAACCTGATAGTGACGACCACCCAAAGCCAAGGATTTAATTCACCTTTTTATGCGATGGTGCCAAGCCCTTACACGCTCAGTTTGCTGTTGGGGTCAGTCACTGAGCGAACTCGCCTGAATGCACAAAGCCAGCCTGTCGTTCGCAAAATATTGCATATCAGCGGCGGTTCCGATCACGCGATCATCGACGGTCATCCGGTGTCGCGCTTCACCCTGACTCTGGCAAAACTGTTTGAATCGGCGGAAGGCCTGGACGCAGATTTTGTCGAACAAATGCAGCGTTATCTGGCAGGAGAAAGCCATGAATAAAACCTTTATTGATGTGCTGCGCCACCAGGCGGACCATTTGGGGGAACGTACCGCCTATCAATTTCTGGTACAGGGGACAGTGGACGGAGCGATTGAACGTATCAGCTACGCAGCACTGCTTCAACGCGCCAAAGCCATTGCCGCGATGCTGGCCGAACAAGGCGCTCGCGGCGAGCGCGTGTTGCTGCCCTATCCGTCGGGGCTCAGCTTTATTGAGGCCTTTTTCGGCGTGTTATTCGCAGGCGCCACCCCTGTACAGGTGCAAACGGCGAAAGCGGGCGAGCAACAAATGTTTATCGCCCGTCTTAAGCGTATAGCCGATAACGCCGAGGCGCGCTTTGTCCTCACCGACACCGAAGGTATGCGACAAGCCGCTGAATTGCCGCAGCTGCACTGGATCAATAGCGATTTGATTGCTTTGACGCTGGCTGAAAGCTGGCGCGATCCTAATGTCAACGCAGAGGACAGTGCTTTTTTGCAATACACCTCCGGCTCTACCCGCCTGCCGCGCGGCGTGAAGATCAGCCACGCCAACCTTATCGCCAACTGTGAGGCAATCGCCAAAGCAGGCTTTGGTCACGGGCTCGATGCGCTGAGTGTCAATTGGATGCCGCACTATCATGATATGGGATTAGTAGGCGGCTTGTTGTGCCCGCTTTTTTCCAGCGTCACGTCGGTGCTGATGTCGCCGCAAAGTTTTCTGCGCCAGCCTTCGCGCTGGTTACAGGCCATCAGCCATTTCCAGGCCAGCAGCAGCGGCGGGGCCAATTTTGCCTACGCGCTGGCAGTCCAGCGCAGCACTGAAGAAGAGCGCAGCAAGCTCGATCTTAGCCGCTGGGAAGTCGCTTATTGCGGCGCGGAGCCTATCCGCCCGGCCGTGTTGGAACAGTTTGCCGACGCCTTCTTCCCTGCCGGTTTCAATAAGAAAGCTTTTTTACCTTGCTACGGCATGGCGGAGACGACTTTGTTTGTTACCGGAAGGAAAGGGCTGGCCACTCTGGCGGTCAACCGCACAGCACTGGCTGAACATCGCGTCGAGCCGGGCGGCGGCACAGACGCGCAAGCCTTGGTTAGTTGCGGCCGAACCTTTGACAGCACCCAAGTGCGCATTGTCGATCCGGCTTCTGCTCAGGAACTGCCCGGCGGACAAGTCGGCGAGCTATGGATTAAAGGGCCGGGCGTAGCTTCCGGCTATTTTCAGCACGAGCAAACGGACAATCCTTTCAATGCCGCGCTGAACGGCGAAAGCGGTTTTTTGCGCAGCGGCGATTTAGGATTTTGGCATTCAGGCGAGCTTTATATTTGCGGCCGGGTTAAAGACTTAATCATTATTCGCGGTCAAAACAGCTACCCGCAGGATATTGAATTGACGGTCGAAGCCGTGGATGATTTGATTGTGCCGGGTAGTATTGCGGCTTTTCCCGTGCAAACCGACGGCATCGAAAGTTTTGCCGTCATCGTGGGGATACGTAGTAACAAACTCGATGCGCAAGACTTGCAAGCCCTGGCCCAGCGCATTAAAACGGCGATAGTGGAAAACCACGAGCTTGAACCTTATGCCGTCGTGCTGGTGCGCTCAGGCGAAATCCCCAAAACCAGCAGCGGCAAAATTCGCCGTTCGACCTGTGCCGCGATGTGGCAACAAGGCGAGTTTACTGCGCTTGCCCAAACAGGCGGCAGTGTTGCAGCCCAACACGCCGTATACCCCTCTTTGCATAACAGTTTCGCCAAACTGGAGCGGCGCAACACGCACTACCGCTTTGATTTGGAACGGGACATAGACTGGCACAGAATTCATCACAGCGGACGCTATTTCCCCGACTCTTTCCTGATTGACACAGGCGTCAATCTGACCCTGCTGAAAACCGAGCCGGAAGCTTTCGCCTACTATGAATGGGCAGTGGCGCTGTTAATTTGTCGGCACTTTATCGCCCTTGAGGAAGTGGTGCTGGAATGGGGCGCCATTATTCGTGAAGCCGGAGCCGAAACCCACAGCCTGGAACAATTGGTGACCGAGGAAGCCAAACATATTGAATTGTTCCGCCGTTACGGCGAGCGTTTGGCCGAGGTGAATCCCGTTGAAGCGGAGCGGATGTTAAACATTGACTGGTGTTTGGCAAGCCGAGATTTCCTGGCGCAGATGTTAAATCCAAGTCACTACCAAAGCCTTACCGAGTACCACTACATGGTATGGCTAAGCATTTTGTTTTTTGAAGAATACACGCTGTGGATAGACGAAGTCTTAAATGAATTGGGCGATGAAGTACAGCCCGCCTGGAAACAGGCGCACGCCTGCCACCGCCGTGAAGAAGCTCAGCATGTTTTAACCGACACTGCCTATATTCAGGCGCTCGACAGCAGCGATGAGCAACGCAATCTTTGGTCTAAACTGTTTTTTCAACAAAATCTCGATGCGTTAGCGCAAGAATATGGCGAAATTATTGCGCTGACCCAAGCGCGTTTCCCGCAATTTACCCAGCCGTTGTTGATGCCCGTAGCCAGCGACATTCTGCCGATGATTCGCCACCGGCTGTTTGTGCGAACCCGTTCGGTAGCGCCCTACGCAGTGTTTCTAGCCAGAACGACAGACTTGGCATCCGCCCCCCGCGCGCCGTTTGAACCGGAACAATTCAGGGCCTGGTTGCGTCATATCTTGGCGCAGTTATTAAAAGCGGACGCTCTGGCTATTTCCGACGACGCCAACTTTAACCAACTCGGCTTGGATTCCCTTGGCCATTTTAGCCTCTCCTCTGCGCTGGAAAACCAGTTGGGCTATCCCGTTCTAAGCAGCATTGTCTATAACTATCCCAGCATTGATGCCGTGGTTGGCTATTTCGCCAGTTTTGATGCGGCAGCGCCAAATCAGCAACAAACGGCTTTTAGCCCTAAAGAACTCGAAGCTAAAGTGCCGGCCGCTGCCGCGCAACAACAATTCATGGCTTACGGTTTGGAGTCGGCCCAGCCATTCCATTTGTACTTAATCGCCCGGCTTGAAGGCGATGTTGACCGTCCTGGGTTGGAACAGGCCATTTTCCAGGTAGTTGCCCGCCATGAAAACCTGCGCACCGCGTTTCATCCCGGCAAAGACGGCTTTGTACTGAGCATTGCCGAAGCAGAGTCGATAGCGATAGAAATTGAGAACGTGCAAATAACGGGCGACGATTTTATGGCCGGAGTCTACGCCCAAATCGGGCGCTGGAATGAACGGCTTTTCGACCTGCAAAACCCGCCCTTATGGCGGCTGGGCTTGATGCAGGGCGAACACAGCGGCGACTGTGTGTTGGTCTGGCTGATGCATCACCTGATTACCGACGGCTGGTCAAACGATATTGTGCGTAATGAGCTGCTGGAAAACTATCAAGCGTTACGCGCCAACCGGCAAATAGAGCGTCCCGCACCGGTACTGCAATACAGCGATATTTGCCGCAGGGAAGCCGAGTTTTTACGCACGCCTGAGGCTGGGCAGCGTCTTGAGTGGTGGCGCAACCAGCCTGTAACAAAAGCCGCTTGCCTGAATCCAGACCGGGCAGCGGGCCAAAGACAGCGTGTCGTCAACCGTCATCTCCCGCTCGGTTTCAAGCTAGCGTTGCAGGAGGCCGCCAAGATTCATCACACCACATTGGGCACACTGCTGCTGACGGTATTTTCGTGCATGATCGGCGACCGGGACGGCGACGGCTACGTTATTTCCCGGTTTCATAATCGCAATACCGATGCGGAAAGACAGCTGGCCGGTTTTATGGTCGATGGCTTGCTGGTGCCCAGGCAGAGGCAAGCCGGTGATTTCGCGGACGCCGTTAAACAGACGCAAGCGGCTTTTAACGCGGCATTGGAACATTACCTGCCGTTGCAGTATTTAACCGGCGAGTTGATGGGCAGGGATTTTATGCAACAAAAAAGAAGCCTCGGGCCCAACCTGAATTTCATCCCTTTCACCGAACAAAGCGCAAACTGGCGGGACATCGAAGCGCAATCGACGACCGAACTGTCGCATGTAGCGCCCTGGTACCGGACGGTATTATTCGTTTGGCTGGTGCGCGACGGCATCGGCCTGAGCTTGAGTCTCGATGCGGATGAAGGCCAGGCCGGCGGCGAACAACTGCTGGATGAATTTAGCGCCAGGCTGCAAACCGTTTGCGATCTTATAACGGACCGGATGCTTGAATAATACACCGGCAACGATTCGCAGCAAGCCATAATGATTGCTGAATCTGAACTATCGGCTTGGCCAAGCTCGCGGATAAAAAGCGTATGGCAATTGGCCTGGAGAATGCTGACGCATAACCGGCCACGGCTGATATTTACGATCATTGGCGTCAGCACCGCGTTTTTTCTGGCTTCCGCGCAATTAGGCCTATTGGTTGGCTGGACCAATACCACCAGCGCGCTGATAAAACATGCTGAAGTGGATTTATGGCTGATGTCGGAAAATACCCGTGCCCTGGATTTCGGTACCCCGATTCCCCGGCAAACGATTTACCGGGCGCGCAGTACGCCGGAAGTGATCTGGGCGCAAGGGATGCTGGTCTCGTGGAACTCCTGGGTTCGCCCCGACGGTTCGAGCATTTCGGTGCAACTGCTCGGCCTGGACAAGGACAAAGTGGGCGGCCCTTGGCAAATGCAGGAAGGCGATTTGCGCATCATCGACAATCCGCAAACCGCCATTGTTGACGAACTGTATCAAAATCTACTGCAAATCCACGCACGCGGCGAAAGCGTGCAAATGCGAAGCCAGCGCGTCATCATCGGCGGTTTTTCCGAAGGCGTGCGCTCCTTTGCCGGTACGCCGCATGTGTTCATGTCGCTTAAACACGCGTTACTGTACGACCAGCGCCACCGCGACGATGAAATCACCTATGTGTTGATTCGCTGCCGACAAGGAGCCGATGTAAAAGCTGTGCAAGCCAACATGCGTCAGCTGATCAAACATGTCGACGTCCTGACCAGCGATGAATTTGCCGGACGCACGGCCCGTTACTGGATGCTCGGAACCGGCGCGGGAATCGGCGTGATACTGACAGCCGTTTTAGGCGTGCTGGTCGGCGCGATCATCGCCAGCCAGACTTTGTTTGCAACGACGCAGGAGAATTTGGGCAATTATGCCGCCTTGATGGCGATCGGTTTCGAACGCCGCCTGCTATCGCAGGTTGTGCTGCTGCAAAGCCTGCTGGTCGGCACGGCGGGCATTGTGATCGGTAGCGCCGGGTTTGTGCCGTTGGTCTGGGCAACCGCCCGTTCGCCTTTGCCGATAGAGTTTTATCCGCCGGTATTGATAGGCTTGATCGCCATATTTTTAGTGGTATGCATTCTGGCGGCAGGCATATCGCTGCGTAGCGTTTTTCGTTTGGACCCGGTGGTCATCTTCAGTCAACAATGAACAGCAAAATTGCCTGCCGCGCAATCGGCAAAACTTATGGGGAAGGGGAGTTGGCCGAGACTGTGCTGCGCGGCGTCGATTTGCAAGTCAATGGCGGCGAAGCCTGTATTTTGCTGGGGCCTTCCGGTTCCGGCAAAACCACGTTGCTCAGCATCATCGGCTGCTTGTCGACGCCGAGCAGCGGCACGCTGGAACTGATGGGCAAGCCGGTGGACTTCAGCCGCAACGATGAGTGCGTGCGGATACGGCGGCACGCTTTGGGCTTCGTGTTTCAACAGGCGCAATTATTGCCGTTTTTGACCGCGCAACAAAACGTCATATTGACCGCCGAAAATACCGGGCTCTCCACGACAGCGGCGGAGCAACGTTGCGCGGAACTGTTCAGGCAGCTGGACATCGACAAAATGGCCCACAAAAAGCCGGGCCTGCTTAGCGGCGGCCAGCGCCAACGCGTTGCAATCAGCCGCGCGCTGATCCATAAGCCCGCCATTGTACTGGCCGATGAGCCGACCGCCGCATTGGACTGGCGGCATGGCCAGGCGGTGATCGATTTATTGATCGAACAAACCCGCGATGTAGGCGCGGCCTTGGTGGTGGTTTGCCACGACCAGCGCTTGGTGCCGCGTTTTGACCGCGTTTTTACCGTCGATAACGGACGGGTTATTGAAAGTATATGAGACGAATTTTGACAAAGACCTATTTGCCGGGCCTGCTGATCGGCTTATCGTTGACCGGCATTGCCGGTGCCCAGACGCCGGGCGCACAAGAGACAATACAAGGAGTCGGTTATGTCGAGCCGGTCGGGCAAGTATTGCGGCTGAACTTTAAACATCCGGGCATTATCGGCGAAACGCTGGTGACGATAGGCCAGGAGGTTAAAAAAGGCGCGCTACTGGCCCGGCAAGTCAACAGCGAAGACCAGGCCATGCTGGCGGCGGAACAGACTGCTGTTGATCTGGCGCGGGCCGAGCTTAAACAACTGCTGGCCGGGGTTAATCCGGCCCGTATCCACGCCCAGGAATCGATCAGAAGCGCTAAAAAAGCTACCAGCGACTATGCCAAATTCCAGGAACAGCGCATGAATAAGCTGGTGGAAAAGAACATTGTTTCTATCGCCAACAAGGACTTGGCGGTCAGCGAGGCGTTGCGCAGCGAGGCCGATGTCAAAGCGACGGAAGCCGAATTGGGTAGTGGATTAAATCTGTAATTAGGCATGAATATCCAAGCCGAATTCGACCT
>NZ_DAIUEH010000016.1:0-90924 GCF_036845245.1 Methylobacter sp. | reverse complement strand
GGTCAACCGGTCAAGATAGTTGTCGCCGACCGGACAGGGTAATTGTCGCCGAACATATAACCATGAGCGGTTTCATCAGTCATTAGACTATCGGACGCCAGCTGATGTGTATTTGGCCAAGCGTCATGAAGAAACGGAAATAACAACTTTTTATCAATCCAGCTCTATCTTAATTCCATGATTATTTGGTCTGGACAATGGGGAGTACCTTACCATTTCCTGGGTTTCACAAGGATAGGCCACTACAAACATTTTACGGCTATAGGAAAGACGAAAATGACCCACCTTGATCTTCCTGCCAATCCCGCCTAACTCGACAAATTCTTCGCTCCAATCAAACTGGCATGTCTCTCCTGGGGGAAAGGCTAAAGGAATAAAGACTTTGGTGAGAGCAGGTGTTATTTTCTGTTCGAGTTTCCAATCCTTCACATAACGTTGCACCCTGTCATAGGCGCCCCGATAGCCTTCTGCCTGTAGGCCTTCAAACAAACGTTGCGCAGTTCTTCGTTGTTTTTTCGGAAGCCGAGATTCTACTTCCAGCCATTGTTTCAAGCGATCCTGAAAATCACCCAGCTTTGAGAAAATTTGAAATTTTTCGATGATAAACGGGTTCTTCAGTCGTTAATAAATGTTTGCGAACGGTGGTACGAGACAGGTTTAATGATCTTGCGATGAAGCTGGTGTCCTCACCGCTTATAAAATGACGCCTTCTGATTTCGGCAATAAAATCCATAAACAACACCCAAGGTTTCTCCGGCAAAATACCGGATCATGACACATATCAGGGTGGAACAGTTTTCGGTAATGGGTCAAATATGTGAATTGCACATATAATATCGAGTATGACCTGTTATCAAGAAATTACCTGCCCGGCTTGTGGCAGCAACCTCATCATTTTCGACGCTGTTTTCCCTGATTCCTTGGCCATTTTTCCACGCTGTTTTACAAAAACACCTGTCCTTAGATAGCAGCTAATTGCTCTAGCTGCTGGAAAAATTAAACGTTCTTTTGTTGTAAAACTGGCAAAATTTAGACGCCGTTTTCCAGCCATTGATTGAGCCGTCAATCATTCGGCTTGGAAGCTTGTGTCAAAATTATAGATATGTTGTCTTGCGCCTCTCGCTCCAATGCTAACTCTATTAACTGAATGAGACTTTCCTCAATGGATGCCTTTTTAAGTATGCTTTCTATTTCTGTATCACATACTTCTTTATTTAAGCCGTCGCTACAAAGAAGAAAGATATCTCCATCCCTTATTTCCTGAATTTGAGCATCCAAGTACAAATTTTCTTCCCCTCCAATAGCATGAGTCAGTATTTGCGAAAAAGGGTAAGCTTTGACTTCTTTAATGCTGGAACCTTCAGCAAGTAGTCTGGATTTATTATTATGGTCACGGGATATTTGTTTTAGCACTCCTTTCCGAAAAATATAAATACGACTGTCTCCAGACCATAAATATACGCAATATTGATGACAGACTAATAAAATCACCACTGTGCTACCGATAATTTCATTATCCCCGCCTTCGGCTGCCAGATTGAGCAACTTTTGATTAACTTTAAGCAAGGCACTATATATTTTCTTAACTGTTGAGCCGATGGTCTGCTCGGGTATGAGCGCTTCCAGGCTATTGATTATCGAGGCGCTTGCGACTTCACCGGCTTTGTGTCCGCCCATTCCGTCAGCAACTACCCATAATTGTTTATTCGGCAGATTTAAAAAGGCATCCTGATTGATTTTTCGCTTCTTACCAATATGCGTCAATCCATACGAATTCCATGTAAAATCAGTCATATCAGCGACTTCCAAAAGGTAGGATGGGATAGCGTTGCCCCTCCCATCCCCATTTTTGCCAGTTTCCATCAAACAAGGCAGCCATACCCTCAAAATGTGGGAGACCTTCGCAGATCAATAATGATGGAGAGACCTGCTCTGAACCTTGAGTCCACCACAGACTATAGGCAAAACAATGTTCTTTGAGTGTATTGTCTAAAATATAGGGCAGCAGGCCCGGGATTGATTCAATTGATTTCAAGGGTTGTTGCCAGGCATGGTGAAATGTATTTTCAGGTATTGGAATCAACGATTGTTCTGTTTCAGCCATGCGGTCTTCAGGCTCATATATTAACTGGCTTAAACTATGGTTAAATTTTTCTAAGTCAAAACTATCCTCTAAACACGAAAGCACAAGTTTTTCTATGGAAGCAAACCATTTGTTTCTTATTTGCAAAGCAATAAAAGGATTTATATTTAGTTTGTCCATATGACTGACGGTCATCGGATAATAACGGCCGATTTTGTCTACGCTAGGCATCAAAACGCCTTGCCACCCCTGTTTGCCGCATATTCCAGGCGACAATACAAAACGGTATAGCGGGCTAGTCAAATAATAGTTGAGCCAATCATCGCCTAATTGCTGACGACTGGTGATGATAGCCTCTTGTAACCAGGCATCCCAGGGATCTATGAAACTTCCAGGCAGGCCTCTGCCGACAAAGTCTCCATGGGTATGCACTTTTCCATAATAACCGGGTACTATAAATTCTGTAGACATTGGAAAGCTTGAAGGTCTGGTAATTGAAATGGATTAACCACACTACTGGCTTGTAATTCAAATTTTGCTTCGCGTCCCTGAATTTTAAATGTCATGATAAAAATGGCAGGATTAGACGTGCGGGATATTTGTGCCTCATCAAAAAGGCGAAACAAGGCCCAGGGGCCCTCTTTAGAAATTCCGGATGTGCCTTGCAGGGGGGGCAATAATTGTATTCTGACTTGCCCTGAATCATTAGGCCCAGGCCATTTCATTGAAACAGGCCTAACCGGGCCGTGCGCATAGGTCAGTATTTGCCCGTCAACATCCAATATAAATTGGGTAATGTCCGGACTCATAGAAATTGGTTTAAGTTTAAAACTAACCGCTGGAGATTGTTTGCCCATGCGGAAAAAAGTGTTTTTAATGGTATCGGCTCTTTGGAATTGCTTTATTGCCATGGAAGATATACCTGATCCTCCTTCGTCCCGGTTGTTCCATTGCCAATTTTGTCCGCCTTTTTCAACTGAGGAAACGAGGTATTTGTTGAAAAATTCATCCATTAAACCGTTGGGTCCGAAAAAATAGGTGAAATCTTCATAAGTAATTTCCCGCGAGCTTTTTGCAATGGGGTAAAGTCCCTGTATAGCCTTTTGGCAGAATGGCAGGACCGATGATTGCCACATGGCGTTTAACTGTTTTCTGACTCCTCCGCTGACTAAGTTTTGGCTTCCCTCGGCGATATTTTCCATCATGCGGCTAACAGGAAAAGGAGCTCGCTTGCCGTCCATTTTTACTTTTTCGACAATTTGGACGATCTGTTTTCTTTGCTCTCCAACAAGCTCATCGCCACTGGCGTGTAATAAGGAGTTAAGATAAACATAAAGTTCGTTGAGCAGTGAAAGGGAACGCTTAAGCGCCGAGGGTGATTCATTTTCGCTTTGTACTAAGTCATGCAGATCTTTGAAATGATTGGTCACCAGATTTGTGGTTATTTCGGGAGGCATGACAACCTTTGATTCGGTTGTGCTGCTTATAATGGTGTCCAGTGTCGATTTTGCAGTTGTCAGTTTGTCGCTAGCTTTATCTAATAAAGATTTATCTTTTTTTACCAGACAACTCATACTGGTTTCCTGATCAACGGCTTCAAGAAAAAGCCGTAAAGGCGAATTGTCGGATGAAACGATATTTAAAACCTCAACCATTTGGGTTTGGCCGGAAAACGGTGTGATCTGTATATCATCCAACAAAGCGTCCCATGTCTTAATGTAATCTTCCAGGTAAAGTTTAAAAACATTTTCGCCCAATAACTTAAGTTCTTGATCGGATAATTTTTCTTGTTTTGTCATTCCAATTACCCAATTTTCTTCGGAATACTGATCGATTAAGCGGTCAACATGTTTTAAAAAGACATCACGGTATCCGGAACAGGTGAATAAACCGGGAATGCCCTTTGTAAGAGGATTGCCGCTTTTACTGGATAAAACCAAAGTAGCATCACGGCCCGCTTTTTCACTTACACGAAAATCAGGGATTTCAATGTTGCTTAATTCCAATCTCAAACGAGAGTAAAGTCTTTTAGCGACGGGGGTGTTTTCAAGTGATGCTCTCGAGCCGGCTATCAACTTAGTGTTTAATGGACGGGGCAGGGGAGTAGGGCGGAAATCCAATAAGGCATCCAAGTGCCCGGTTAGCGCCTGTCTTTGCTCATTAGTTACTTCAAGCGGTAAATTATGTTCCCAATCAAGTGTTATCCATGTCCGGATTGCCTCAGGATTATAATGTTCAGGATAAGAAAGCATCAGATAGACCCTAAGCGCTTCGTAAAGGTAGTCGGTATTATTGGTATTATTTTGTATTTGTTGTTCAATTCGAAGCATCAAACCGGGTAAAAAAACCTCCTTCAGTAAGTTTTGGTAAAGCTTTATGGCCGCCTTGCCAAGTTTGTCGCCCTGATAAAGACCAAAATTTAAAGACCACGGGGTTCCCTCAGTCTGATCAGCATAACCGCCCGAAATCTCCCTGGTTTTATCTAAAATGCCCAAGATCGATAATAAGTCAGTTTGGTTGGGATCAACAGCTTTGAGGGACTGTTGCACCTCTTTCGCTTGTTCAGCCACCTGTTGAATGTAAATTTTATTTCTTACAAAACTGCTTACCCAGATAGTTGCCATCAATAAGGCCAATGCGGACACGGATAAGAACGCTCCTCTTTGCAACCATGCTCGCTTACTCTCCAGATTGAGATTGCTGCCGGCTAATCCTGATTCTGCGAAAATAACATCGCTTAATAATCGATTGATAAAGAAGCTTTTGCCCGGACTGGCGATAGGCGTAAGATTCTGACGATCCAAGCCGAAATTATTAGCTAAAGAACCCATGATTCGGTCTATGGGTGAGCCTTCCTGAGTGCCGCTGGTGAAATAGACGCCCCGAACCATGGCGGGATATTCATAGCGCGATAGTTGAAAGATTTCATCAAGAAACGGCTTAATGACTTCGCTAAGAGAAATGAATTGTTGTGGGAAAGTGTAAATCAGATTGCGCCTTTCCGAACCACGTTCCCGTTCCAGTTTGTCAATAAGTTGATTTTGTAATTGTTTTTCAAGAAGTTCAAATTCAGAGGGGAATTGATCTACGATATTTTCTTTTGTATTTTCGTTTAACGGGAATGTCATGCCCCAGACTTGAGCGCGCTTTTCCCGATCAAGATCATCAAAGAATTCCATAAACCCGGCCAGTAGATCGCATTTGGTAAACAAGACATAAACCGGGAACCGCATATTAAAATGCTCGTGCAACTCCTGTATGCGTTTTCGAATCGATTGCGCCAATGCTTGCTGCTGGGCTTTGTTTTGCTCCAGTAAATCAGTAATGCTGACGGCAATGACAGCCCCGTTGATGGGTCTTCTGCTGCGATGTTTTTTAAGCAGATCGAGAAAACCCAACCAAGCGGCCTGATCGACTTTTCCATGGCTGTCCTGAGTGGTATAGCGTCCTGCGGTATCAAGTAAAACCGCTTCGTCAGCAAACCACCAATCGCAATTTCGAGTACCTCCTACACCCCGAATGGCATCCTTTCCATAATGATCGGAAAGGGGAAATTTCAGATCGGAATTTTTGAGCAAAGTCGTTTTGCCGGAACCCGGCGGACCAATAATAATATACCAAGGCAATTGATATAGAAACTGCTGTCCGGTACGGCCGCCTAAGCGTGTTTTTTTTAGGATTTCCAGTGCTTCCTGCAAACGATCTTTCAACGTTTCGATTTCTTCTTTAGATGCTTGAAGCTCCGGGCTAAGGCTGGGTTCCGAGGTCGTTGCCAATGCCGACAAAATTTGGTTATTTTGATTTCTTGCTTTAAAAAAACTCCAAATCTGAATAGTTAACCAAATCGCGAAGAAAGCTGAAATTAAATAAATACGATGAGTTTCGGGTTCTAAGGGCTCATATTTGGCGAAAGCGAATAAAGGACCTATGAACCAGATAAACAAAGCTAGAGCTATGATGCCAAGTAAAGAAACAAACCAGCGTTGCTTAATAAAATTCAATAGCTTCATCATATCCTTAGATCCTTAGTCGATCATTACCTGATTAGTTCCAGGCAGCCGCTTGAAGTGCCCATTTAAGCTAACCGTTGTCTTCTAAAAATTGCTTTAAACAGGCGCTCGTTATTTTAATAATGTAATGACAACCCGCCTGTTTTTTGATCTCCCTTCAGGCGTTGCATTCGAGGCGATTGGCTCCAAATCCGATTTCCCTTCTATAACTATTCTGTCCGGGGCAGCCAGTTTTTGTTTGATGACATCAGCTACTGCCTCGGCTCTGGCTTGGGATAAGTGCCAATTGGACGGATAGCGCGCACTTCGGATGGGGACGTTGTCCGAATGCCCGGTAATCACAACCTGGCCTTGCAATTGATTTAAAGATTCTGCAATTCGATCTAATAAGATCATGATGCCTTGATTAACGGCAGCACTGCCGGAACTAAATAAATTATCGCTCGGAAGGGTTATTGTGCTTTGCCGCGATGACTCGGTGACCTTGACCAAGTTTTGACTGATTTCATTAGCCAGCAGAATCGATAGTGAAAGTTTGGGGGCGGGCAAAGGTTCCGTTTCTGTTTCAATGACTTCTGTTTTAGAGGGTTTTATGGAGTATATTTGCCTAAAGACCGGGTCAGACGCGGTGTTTAAATTAAACAAAAAAACGCTGAACATGATTGCAAGCAAACCAGCAGCCACCGCCCCAAAAACCCATAAAGGTATCAGCCTCATCAAGGGGTTACGGCGGTCGGTTATACCTTGCCAATGGGGCGATAGCGTCGTATCGGCAATGCCTCTTTCTTTTTGCAGGATTTGGTAAAGCCATTCCCGGATGCTGATGAGTTTATTTTTCCCATTTTCGATAATGCGGTAACGCCCTTCGAAACCTAAAGCCAGGCATAAGTACATCAATTCCAGCAAATTTCGATTTTTCGCCGGATTTTGCGCTAACGATTTAAGCAAATCAAAAAAGCGCTCGCCGCCGGAAACTTCTTTATGAAATAAGCTCAGCAAGCTTTGTTGCGCCCATCCGCTGTTGTTGCCCCACGGCGTATTTAACACGGCTTCATCCAGGACGGTACAGAGCACATAACTGGTGCTGGATGTAGTGTCCTGGTCTATTCCCGCAGATTGTGCATTAATCTGGAATTGCTGAATTTCCTTGATTATTTTGTTTTTTAAACCAACCGTATCCGATTGTTTTTTGGATGTGTTTAAACGCGTTAACAATGCCAGAAGACCGGAAGAAGCCTTTTCAAGAGGGTTTAAACGACCAAGCCTGGGCAGTGGAGATACACTACTGTCTGTTTCGGGGGGGGGGGGCGAAGAGTAACGGAGATCCGAACGTTTGCCTCCCGGTATCGGACGAATAATCGTTCTATCGTCAGATTGCTGCGGTGATAAGAAAGGGTCGTCAGAAGCCATGGGTTATCCTCTTATTGCCCAAAACTCAAGTTCAAGTCCAGGGTAGTCGCCTGAAAAATGCATGGCGATAGTGCCGCTTGTTTCAAGTTCTTTCCAAAGACTATGGTTTTTATCTAACTCAAAATAGGTCATGCCTTTATGGAAGGGAATTTGCCTGGGTGCAGCTGCTAATGCATTCAGTTTAATGCCTGTTACTTGCGACATAACAAGATCACGAAGCTTTTCAACGGTTGCGATAGTGGTTTGCCTGGGGACCTGACTGCGTAACTTGTCGGTCGGGATATCTGCGTTGACAGCAAGAATAAAATCAGCTGTATTCAGTAATTGGCGATCAGCTATGATGGCTGTTCTTATTTGGTGAGGATGTTCTTCCAGCGGAATAGGAATTGCCCGGTAAGTTGGTTCCCAGCTTAACGCTTTTCGGAGCTCGGCTATTACCGGTTCAAAACTTTTAGTTAAATCTTCGTGTACATAAGCAGGCAATCCAATGGGCCGGTGATTGGTTTGGGTGATAGTTGATAGTTCCCCAAGCATTAGAATCAGGTTACTGAAAAGCCGTTCGGGGTGCAACCGGGTTACCGAATTGAAATGACTAAACAGAGGTTCGTAGCGATTGATAATCTGTAGATATAAAAAGTCTACTATTTCAGCGGTTCCACCTGCTCCGGGCGATCCTAATCGCTGTGCAATCGCCTCTCCCCGATGATGCAGCATACCTTCAATTTCTTTCGCATAATTGGTAAGCTGATTTGATGCGCCAATGTTTAAGCATGTGGGTATAAAAGACTTATCCAGGATTATGTGTTTGTCTGTTTTTACTTCGATGATTTTAGCTATGGGGATAGCCACAAAGGCATCTTGATTTTGACTCGATAACCGTAAACGCGGCCATAGTTCGCCACTTTGAATGGTTATGCTGTCTTGGTCGAACTGGGTATGCGTATCTTTGACGTCAATTTCTTTGAGTTTATATCGGCTCAGTTCATCTACATTGTCGTCCCATGTTAATTCTTTCCCGGCAGATCTGCGAACCGGTAACGATAAGTAGATGATTTCGTTTAATGTATCAGGCGGAATTTCCAGCGGTGCTAACGGGGAATTTTGATCAAGTATGTTAAAAGGCGAGCCATCCGGAAATACGCCTTGGCAAGATGCTAAGACAATCTTGCCTAAAGCAAGCATTTGTTGGTCCAACTCGAGAACTGTCAATCCCCAACTGTAAATTTGCAAGCCGCTACAACGGTTTTCGATCCAGCTTTTGAAATTACGATCCTGTTGTTGAAAATGTTGAGGGCGAAGGAACATTCCTTCTGTCCAGATCACTTTGTTATTCTGCGACATATTGATTTACCCCAAGCAGTTTACAACGGTTATTTTTTCCAAATACTGGTATTCAGCTTTTCTATCAAAACTAATAAATCAGTGGATTTGTCATCGGTTACCCGAATTGAGTCTTTCCATATCGCTTGATTTAGGTCGCGAAAGGCTACCGAGACCGCTACATATTGGGTGTCGGCTGATAAAGTCCGTTTGATCTTTTTAACTTCGCCGGGTTTTAAATGATATTGCTCGGATACTATTAATTCAGGACCCAGCTGAGCATCATAATTTTCAAACAATTGATAAAAATCACCCCCTTCGAATTTGCCGAGATTTTTAAGTTCGTAGATTCGCATGACAATCGGTGATGGGCGTCCATCCACGTCTGGATTAGCCTGTTCAGACACAATCATGTTGACTTGAACAATTCGAGGGGGAAGCTCTGGAGCAGCTGCCGGTTTTTCGGGAGCCGAACTACAGCTGGACAAAATCAGTACGACCATAAAAAAAACGACTGTTGTAGCTTTCATAACTAAGCGCCTTGAATGGTTATCAAATTTCATTTGAAATATCTTTTTTTGCAGATTTCAATTTTTGCATTTGCTGCTCATAAGTTTCCGCAAATGCTTGGCCGAATAGATGATAAAAATTATCTTCAGCCTCTTGTTTAATGTCCTCATACAGTTGTTCAAATAAATTCCATAATTTGGCCTGTTTATGAATCGGAATGCTTGCGCTTATAGGGCTTAGCCTTTGTAAGCGTTCTTCCAGCTTTTGCGGGTCAAACCGTTTAAGCACGGTCAGCAAGGCTGATTGCATACCGGCTATGACCGAATACTGGTGAGCCCGTATGTCATCAAAAGCTTCTTCAATAGCTTCTTTCGGCGGTATGTAGCCGGACTCTTTATGCAACAATAATTTGACCAGAGCCTCATCCACACTGACTGAAAATTTAATCGGATTATTTTGTTTGGCCCTAATAATAGTTACATCCAAATGCATTTCGTTTTTGATTTTGGCTCTGCCGATTAACACATCCATCGTTCCCTGAATGGCTGCCCTCAATATTGCGCCGATAATAAAAAAAGTCTCAGGGTCGATTGATTCTCTGAACTTGCCCTGTTCAAGTTGGGCGCCACGGAGGAAGCTTTGTATTAATTCCTCTTCAAAGGCACTTGCCGTATCGGATTTTTGCGGAGCCGGTAGTTCCTCTTGTTTGTTCTCCGGTTTTGCGGGTTTTATTTCTGTCTGAATTTGAGCCTGGGTAGCGGCAGTCTCAGAGGGTTGCGGCTTGTCTTTTTTATCCAGATACCAATCTTCAGAAAAAATATCGGCAGGAATGTCAGATGCCGGTTTAACATCGGTTAACTCAGTTGTCCGTTCTGAAAGGCAGGATAAAGCTTCTGCATAAGGTGAAATATGCTCATAATCACTTTCAGATGGATAGATTTTCTTAGGAATCGGACTATCTGGAAGATCGAATGGGTCAATCAGTTGTTCTCTAAAACTTCTCTCGCTGGAAGGGATTAAGTCGTTTTTATCTATCATCCCCTGAATCGCATCTGAATCGATGGCGGTAAATGAGGTATCTGAAAAAGGCGGAATTGTTTGAGAATCGGCCTCAAAAAAATCACCTTCAAGCTTTACTTCGAGAATGTAATCGCCAATGGTGAGGAGATCCCCATCGTCAAGTTTTGTACTGTTGCCATTTCCTAGTGGGGTTTTGGAGTTATTGATTAAGACGCCGTTGGCGCTGGTATCTTTGATGAAATAATCAGGAGAGCGATATTCAATTAAAGCATGATGCCCGGATACGTATCTGTTGGGATCGGGCAAAACAAGCGCATTGTCTTCTGTTCGCCCAAGTGAAGCAGTTTCTTGATTGAGCGTAATTTTTTTAGAGCTTTTAACATCCGCTCCGGCAAAAGATATGACACTTAAAGTAAGTTTCATCTAATTAGATATAGGTCTATTTAGTCTCATGAAAAGTTGGCTCTAGTCTGTGATTAGATATAAAACTTAAACGTCAATCAGACGCTACAGGACCCAGTAAATGATTCATTCTGGAGTATCTCTTGTTTGCCAAGCCTGATAAATACGTACAACTACGGGGATGTAAATAATTCCTGCCAACTCATAAAGCTGATCACCACGAAGATACGAAGTTTTATGCTTCGTGTCGCGGCTCGCCTGCATTCTTTGCCTAATCGATTCGATTCTGATGCAGCCTATGGATAATGAGAAGTTACTGTCGAACGACACTAAATCGGTATTTATACGTATTTATCAGGCTTAGCAAACAAGAGATACTCCGACTCATGCATTTTTAAAGATTCTCGTGGCATCGAACGTTGTCGAATTTTGAAAAAAGGTGAAAGCATTGTCTGACTTAGCTTTGGAACATTACCTTAAAGACATAGCTCCCGGATCTCCATGTGGCGAAAATCTTGAGACTGATTCGGATTTTGCCACTTTGGAGCTGGAAGCTAAAGGAACCGCTGAGCGTCAGATAGGCGATTTAAAAGTCCCGGCAAAGGAGCCTGACTGGAAAAAAGTTTGCGATTTAGCCTTAGCGTTATTGGAACGCAGTCGGGATATTCAAGTCGTTATGCATCTGACTTATGCACTGGTCCATATTGATGGTTTTATCGGGCTGGACAATGGATTGACACTTATTCGGGAATTGTTGCAAAAGCATTGGGATGATGTCTATCCCCGCAATGATCCTGAAGATGACTATCCCGTGCAACGCATGAATACGCTATGCACACTGAATGATTACAAAAAAATTCTTGGCCCTCTTTCAGAAATTCCTCTTACTAACTCAAAGCTTGGCAATTTTTCCTGGAATCAAATTGAAACCTCGAAAAACAGAGTCGATGCCTTAAGTCATATGACTCAAGAGGCCTATGAACAATCGTTAAATTTAAAGAGAGAATCAGAGAAGGATATACCAGATACCTTGGAAGAAGCGAAAAAAAAGGCATCTGATCAACTGGCTACTATTGATGCAGCGTTCAAAGATGCCAAGCTTGAAATTCTGAAATATCAACAAAAAACTGTTAAGCATGCCGTAGAGCAAGCCGAAGGCATTATAGCCATAGCCTCTGATAAGGCCGGATCTGAAAATACGCCGGATATTTCCCGCTTGGTCGCTTTATTGAAAAGCATCCAAACCTTATTAGACGAAAAAATTAAACTAAATGAAGCTTTAGCGCTTGAACAGAACACTTCTGGAACTGATGACTTGGCTCCTGCTGCCGGTTTAGTAACTGCAGGCGATGCGACAATCAAGAGTAATGGCATACATACTCGCGAAGAAGTCGTTTCTGCAATTGATGTGATTTCAAAATATTTTGAACGTTACGAACCTTCCAGCCCCGTTCCTTTTCTTTTGCAACGGGCAAAAAAACTGCTCTCAATGAATTTCATGGAAATTTTGCAGGACCTTACGCCTGATGCGGTCAGTCAGGCGGAAAATATTTGCGGTGTACAAAAACAAAATAAAAACTAACCCAAGAAATAGAAGCGTTTGAACGAACTGAATCTGTAACTATTAAGCGAAAGGTATAAAAAAATGGCAAAAGCAAGCAGTCAAAAATTTATTGCCCGCAACCGAGCTCCAAGAGTACAGATTGAATATGACGTTGAACTTTACGGCGCAGAGAAAAAAATTCAACTGCCTTTTGTGATGGGCGTGATGGCTGATTTATCGGGAAAACCGGCAGACCCATTGGCTCCGGTAGCTGACCGGGATTTTCTGGAAATCGATGTTGATAATTTCGATGAACGTTTAAAAAAAATGAAACCGCGAGTAGCGTTTCAAGTGCCGAACGTATTGACCGGTGAAGGTAATTTAAGTGTCGACATTACCTTTGAAAGCATGGATGATTTTGCGCCGGGTGCCGTGGCGAGCAAGGTTGACGGGCTTAACCAGTTGCTTAAGGCGCGCACCCAGCTATCCAACCTGCTGACTTATATGGACGGCAAAGGCGGCGCAGAGGAACTGATTGCAAAGGCGTTAAACGATTCCGCTTTGTTACAGTCGCTGGCATCAGCGCCCAATCCTGCTGCCGAAACACCTAAAACCGGCGAGCCCGGCAAAACACAGGAGGGTTAACGATGGCCGAAATCGAAACCCAAGCAACCGAAGCCGCTGCCACAGCGCCGACCGAAACCGTAGAAAGCGGCGATTTCGCCGCGCTATTGCAAAAAGAATTTAAACCGAAGTCGGATCGAGCTAAGGAAGCCGTCGAAGATGCGGTCAAAACTTTGGCGGAACAGGCGCTGGCGAAAACCAATCTGATTTCCGACGATGCCGTCAAGTCGATCGAGGCTATCATCGCTGAAATCGATAAGCGATTAAGCGACCAAGTGAACCGGATCATGCATCATTCGGACTTCCAAAAACTCGAAGGAAGCTGGCGCGGAATGCACTATCTGGTCAATAACACCGAAACGGACGAAATGTTAAAGATCAAGGTGCTTAATATTTCCAAAAAAGATATGCACAGTACCTTGAAGAAGTTCAAAGGAACGGCCTGGGATCAAAGCCCGGTCTTTAAAAAAATCTACGAACATGAGTACGGACAATTCGGCGGCGAACCTTTCGGTTGCTTATTAGGCGATTATGAATTCGATCACCGCCCGACCGATGTCGAGTTCCTGAATGGTATCGCCGAAATTGCGGCGTCTGCCCATGTGCCGTTTATCGCTGCGGCGGCGCCGACATTGATGAATATGGAATCCTGGCAGGAGTTATCCAATCCCCGCGATCTGACCAAAATCTTTCAAACCCCTGAATATGCTTCTTGGCGTTCGTTGCGGGAAGCGGAAGATTCACGGTACATCGGCTTGACCATGCCGCGCTTCTTATCGCGATTGCCGTATGGCGCAAAGACAGCTCCGGTAGAAGAGTTTGCTTTCGAGGAAGATGTCGAACACGCCGATCATAATAAATACACCTGGTCCAATTCCGCCTATGCGATGGCGGTCAATATCAACCGGGCATTCAAACTTTACGGCTGGTGTTCGCGCATCCGTGGCATTGAGTCCGGCGGCGCAGTAGAGGGTTTGCCGACACACACTTTCCCGACCGACGACGGCGGCGTAGACATGAAATGCCCGACCGAAATAGCGATCAGCGACCGCCGCGAGGCCGAACTCGCCAAAAACGGGTTTATGCCGTTGCTGCATAAAAAAAACTCGGATTTCGCCGCGTTTATCGGCGCCCAGTCCCTCCAAAAGCCCTTCGAATACGACGATCCCGATGCGACGGCCAATGCCAATCTAGCTGCACGCCTGCCTTATCTGTTCGCGGTTTGTCGTTTTGCCCATTATTTGAAATGTATCGTCAGGGATAAAATCGGTTCCTTTAAAGAGCGCGACGATATGGAAAAATGGCTGAATAAATGGATCAGCAACTATGTCGAGTCGAATCCGGCGACTGCTTCCGAAGAAGACAAGGCGCGCAGACCGCTGGCGGCGGCGGAAGTGGTTGTGGAAGAAGTAAAAGGAAACCCAGGCTATTACACCTCGAAGTTCTTTTTAAGGCCGCATTACCAGCTTGAGGGGCTGACGGTATCATTACGACTGGTTTCCAAGCTTCCTTCAGAGAAAAAATAAAACATTAGTTTTGCTGGAAAGAGCGTTCGATTATAGGGATTAGAGTGGCAGAAGATCTTTCAAAGCTGTTCCTGAGTGTTAATTAGCAGGATCCGAAATAACATCTTTTTGAATTTTACAAATTTAGGTGAATTATTATGGCTACAAATACTTATTTGCAAATAGAGCCCATCAAAGGCGAGTCTACAGATGACGCTCATAAAGATTGGATCCAAGTGCTTA
This sequence comes from Methylobacter sp., assembly GCF_036845245.1. Lineage (NCBI taxonomy): Bacteria > Pseudomonadati > Pseudomonadota > Gammaproteobacteria > Methylococcales > Methylococcaceae > Methylobacter > Methylobacter sp. Next base: position 76,254 of record NZ_DAIUEH010000016.1, on the reverse strand, counting down.
GCTTCAGTCATGGCGTAGCGCAACCGGTATCCGGCCCTAGCGGGACTGGTGGCCGTGCGAAATCGCGGGCGAATTTTCAAGATTTTACTATCACCAAGTTTGTTGATAAGTCGAGCGTTGATCTGAACATTCATTGCGCTAAAGGAGAACATATCGCAAAACTGGTGCTTGAAGTTTGCCAAGAGACTGGCTCTAAAGTGTGTTATTACAAATGTGAGCTGGAAAATGTCATGATTTCCTCAATTTCAATCGGTGGCGGTGGAGATAAGCCTCAAGAAACAGTTACTTTCGCGTTTGACATTATCAGCTGGACTTACACAGCAGTTAAGAATGATGGTTCCGCTGGCGACAAATCCGGCCCGAAAAAATGGAATATAGAAACTAATAAGCCGGAATAGCAACCTTTAACGGTTGTAATGCAAGTCCAAGGTAGAGGCTGGCAAATCAGTCTGCTTTGGTTCGAAGTACTCAAAATCGGTGTGTAAAATGACAGCAGATGAGTATGTTAAACAAGGCGATTTAAATGCCGCATTACAGCAACTTCAGGGACAGGTGCGGACGCAGCCCGCCAAAGCCGAGTACCGCGTTTTTCTGTTTCAGTTATTATCGGTATTGGGCCAATGGGACCGGGCCTTAACGCAATTGAACGCTGCCGCCGAGCTGGACGACGCGGCCCTGGCGATGGCCGCGATGTACCGGCAAGTAATCGCCTGCGAGCGTTTCAGGGAAGAGGTTTTTCTTGGGCGGCGCGATCCCGTGGTGTTCGGTCAACCGGAGGAATGGCTTGCCTTATCGATTCAGGCGCTTAAATTGACGGCCGAAGACCAGTACTCAAAATCTCAAGATCTTCGTGAACAAGCCTTCGAATTAGCGCCAACGGTTTCCGGCAGCATCGATGAAATCGCCTTCGATTGGCTGGCCGACAGCGACCCGCGATTGGGTCCGGTATTTGAAGCAATGCTGGAAGGCGGTTATTTTTGGGTGCCGTTGCAGCGCATCCGCTCGATAAACATCGAAAAGCCTGTCGACCTAAGAGACGTGGTATGGTTGCCGGCGCATTTTACCTGGACTAACGGCGGTGAAAGCTATGGTGTGATACCAGCGCGCTATCCTGAATCTTATAACAATGACGACTCGCTGTTAGCGCTATCGCGCAAAACCGCTTGGCAGGATTGCGGTAACGGTTTGTTTTTGGGCATAGGGCAAAAAACCTTGACCACCGAATCGTCTGATTATGCGGTGCTGGATGTGCGTTCCATTCAATTCAATGTCGCAGACGAACCGGCAGTGGAGCATTCAGGTGGCTAGGTCGCTGCCAAAAAATCGCTTTTTGCCTTCGTTGCTCGATCGTTTGACCGACGACGACCCGATTAATAATTCGATTCGCATACAGAAAGAAAAAATCCAGGGCATCGAAAAATCCCTAGCCGAACTGTTGCAGAAACCGTCAGCTTCCGAGTCGGAACAAAGCCGGCAACAACGGCGGCAATTACAACAGCAACTCGATCAAGTGCGTGCGGAATACAGCGTCTTGACCACGTCGGTAAGCTCTTTGAAAGAAATTCGCGCCTGTGTCAAACGGGATTTGGACTGGCTGTTAAATGCCAGCCAGTATGCGCCTCAAGAGGATTTAGACGGCTATCCTGACGTTGCCTGTTCGGTGCTGAATTATGGCATGCCGGATCTGACCGGTAAAACAGTATCGGGTTTCGATGTGCGCTTTATGGAACGCTTACTGAAACAGGTGATCGTTAATTTTGAATCGCGCATTATCCGAAATACGTTAACGGTGCGGGTGATAGCGGATAAGACCCTATTTGACCATAATGCCTTGGTATTCGAAATCGAAGGCGAGCTGTGGGCGGAACCGCAGCCGCTGCATCTGCATTTACGCACCGAATTCGAATTGGAAAGCGGGAATGTATCGGTCTATGATTATCGACCTGCGGAACTGCTATGAATCCCCGGCTGATCGAACATTACCAGAGGGAATTGCAGTTCATTCGGGAGATGGGCATGGAGTTTGCCAAGAGTCACCCCAAAATCGCTGCCGGACTCGATTTGGGCGGTACCGAATGCGCTGATCCGTATGTCGAACGTCTTTTGGAAAGCTTCGCTTTCCTAACCGCTCGCATTCAATTGAAAATGGAAGCCGAGTTTCCTCGATTCACTCAGCATTTGCTGGAGATGGTTTACCCACACTATTTGTCGCCGTTACCGTCGATGGCTGTCGTGCAATTTAAACCCGATCTTAACGGGGGCGTGACAGAGAATGGGTTTGTATTGTCCAGGCACACCCGATTAATAAGTAATTCCAGTGTCCAAGGCCGAACAAAATGCGAGTTTCAAACGGCGCACGAGTTAAAGCTATGGCCTCTACAATTGACCGAAGCCGGTTACTTGCCTTTGGGCGAGGCGGTTCGCTATGCCGGATTGGGAATCAAAGGTGTCGAAGCAGGCCTTCGTTTGCGTTTGGAAACAGTACTGGATATGCCTTTCCAAAAGCTCGGCATAGATCGGTTACCCGTCTATCTGCACGGCAGCGGTGCAGTTCCATTGCAACTCTATGAGTTGATCGTCGGCCACACTTTGGCTGTCGTGATTCAACCGTCCGGGCAAACTCCTGCATGGCGGCAACAACTGGGCAAATCGGCCGTCAAGCCCATGGGTTTTAAACCTGAACATGCTTTATTGCCCTATACCGCGCCATCATTTCAAGGGTATCGGTTATTACAGGAATATTTTGCTCTTCCCCAAAGGTTCTTATTTGTTGAAATAGGAGATCTTCAATCCGCAGTGAAGCGGTGTAGCCAGACCGCTTTAGAATTAGTGATTTTATTGGATAAATCCATTCCGGAAATGGAAGAACTCGCGAGCGCCGATAATTTTGCACTTTATTGCACGCCGGCGATTAATTTGTTTCCCAAGAGAACTGATAGAGTTCATTTGAGTCACCTGAGCACAGAACATCGACTTGTTGCAGATAAAACCAGGCAATACGATTTTGAGATACATTCTGTTCTGAACGTAACAGGGTATGGTTCTGCGGATGCGGACGAACAAACCTTTCGACCGTTTTATTCAAATCAGCAGGAAATGGGGCTTCAAGGCGATTTCGCTTACTACACCTTAAGCCGCCAGCCTACCTTGGCTCCGGTCAATGCGGGTAACAAAATAAAATCGGATTACCTTGGGAGCGAGATTTTTATTTCATTAGTGGATGCGGGCGAAACGCCTTACCGGAGTGACTTAAAACAGCTGGGCGCCAACGTCTTATGCACAAATCGCGATCTGCCAAAGTTGATGCTGGTGGGCGAGGGCGCGACTGACTTTACCTTGGAAATCAGCGCGCCTGTCGATGCAGTCTGTTGCCTGGTTAGGCCGACTGATCCCAAACCCAGTCATGCCGAGGGTGAGCATGCCTGGCGACTGATCAGCCATCTGTCGTTGAATTATCTGTCCCTGGTTAATAATGACGAGACTCAAGGCGCAACGGCTCTGCGCGATTTATTAAGGCTGTATGGGGAATACGCCGATGCCTTTGTTGCTAAGCAAATCGAAGGCCTTTTAGCGGTCAATAGCCATTCTGTGGTGCTTCGTGTTCCTGTTTCGGGGCCAATGAGTTTTGGGAGAGGGGTGGAGATAACCGTTACTTTTGACGATTCGGCTTTTGAAGGGGCGAGCAGCTTTTTGTTAGGCGCTGTTTTGGAAAATTTTTTTTGTAAGTATGTGTCTATTAACAGCTTTACTCAGACAGTCATAAAAACAAAAAAACGTGGGGAGATTATGAGATGGCCGGTCAGGACTGGGACTCGAACACTGGTTTAGATGTATTAGTCGATTTGGCTAGTGAGCCTTATAAATTCGGCTTCTATGAGGCTTTGCGCCAGTTAGAATGCTTGTACAAAAATAATCCTCGAATCGGCTATTCGGCGCGTCCCAAGGATGATCCCGTCAGGTTAGGGCAAGCCCCAAGTCTTCAGTTTGCAGCTTCGACTTTAGATTCATTCGTCCATGATGGTATTCAGGCGGCACAGCTTAAGGTCTTATTTTTTGGGGTGTTTGGCCCTAATGGGCCGTTGCCCCTGCATTTGACGGAATATGCAAGAAATCGCCTGCGAAACGCCAAAGATTCGGCTTTAGCCGATTTTGCGGATATGTTTCATCATCGCTTATTGTGCCTGTTTTATCGTGCCTGGGCTGATAAGGAACCTACCGTTCAGCTGGATAGGCCGGAAAAAGATAAATTTATGCTCTATGTCGGATCGTTGCTGGGCTTGGGCGATGTATCCCTTCGGCAACGTGACGCCATTGGCGATCATACAAAACTACATTTCGCCGCGCATTTGGGTTGTCAAACGCATCATAGCGAGGGATTGAAATTTATCCTCAATGATTATTTTAAGGTTGCTGTCGAAATACAGGAGTTCGTCGGCGAGTGGCTGGAGATACCGAAAGACAGTTACTGCTACCTGAACAGAACGGAATCAACAGGACAACTTGGGATCTCGACCGTGATCGGCGTAAAAAGTTGGCAATGCCAATTTAAATTTCGCATCGCGATGGGGCCCTTAACGCTACAAGACTATGAAAGTTTGCTGCCTACAGGGAATAGATTGAAGAGCCTGCTCGACCTTGTCAGCAATTATATTGGGTTTGAATTTAACTGGGACGTAAACCTGCTTATAAAAAAAGATGAAGTGCCTTCCGCGCAGCTGGGCCGATATAGTCGGCTCGGCTGGACAAGCTGGCTGCAAGCCGGTGCTAGGGAATCCGATCCCAATGATTTGTATCTCAACAGGGAGATGCTGTTATGACAGAAATCAGCCGCACCGCTTTGTTTGGCAAGCTCAATAATCTGGCTTACAAAGGCATAGAAAGTGCGACCGTGTTTTGTAAAATGCGGGGTAATCCTTATGTGGAACTGGTGCATTGGTTATACCAAATACTCCAGTTACAGGATTCGGATTTTCACCGCATAATCAAAAAATTCGAACTGAATCCTTCTCATTTGGCGCGTGATTTTACCGAGGCTTTAGATCGTTTGCCTGCGGGTTCCACTTCGATTTCCGACCTTTCGGCTCACGTTGAACAGACCGTTGAGCAAGGTTGGTTATATGCCAGTCTTAAATATGGAAGCAGCCAGGTTCGAACCGGTCACTTGATGGTCGGCATCGTTAAAACGTCCGACTTACGAAATTCCCTGAACGCTATTTCCAGTCAGTTCAAAAAAATCAATACCGATACGCTGTTGGAAGCGTTTTCCTCGATTGTTTCCGGTTCTCCGGAAGATGCATTGCAGGCGCATGACGGCTCCAAACTGGCAGGTGCTGCGGCACCGGGTGAATACTCGGGAGCCATGCCGCCTGCGCAGATGGGTAAACAACAGGCATTGCAGCAATTTTCAGTCGATTTGACGGAAAATGCCCGACAAGGAAAGCTAGACCCGATTGTCGGCAGAGACGAGGAAATCCGGCAAGTCATCGATATTCTGATGCGCAGGCGTCAAAACAATCCGATCCTGACGGGTGAGGCCGGCGTTGGGAAAACTGCGGTAGTAGAAGGATTTGCGTTGCGCATTGCCGCTGGAGAAGTGCCGCCGCCGCTTTTGGAAGTAACTATCCGCACCTTGGATCTGGGCTTGTTGCAGGCTGGCGCGAGCATGAAAGGCGAGTTCGAAAATCGGCTTCGGCAAGTCATTGAGGAAGTTCAAGCATCGGAAAAGCCGATTATTTTATTTATCGATGAAGCTCACACCTTAATCGGTGCAGGGGGCGCAGCGGGCACAGGCGATGCCGCTAATCTTTTAAAACCCGCCTTGGCTCGAGGCACGTTAAGGACTATTGCGGCAACGACTTGGGCCGAATACAAAAAACATTTCGAAAAAGATCCCGCTTTAACGCGCCGCTTTCAGGTCGTCAAAATTGACGAACCCACTGAGGAAAAAGCGCTTCTAATGATGCGTGGCGTTGCATCCGTCATGGAAAAACATCATCAGATCTTATTACTGGATGAAGCATTGGAAGATTCGGTCAAGCTATCTCATCGCTATATTCCTGATCGGCAGCTGCCTGATAAATCGGTCAGCGTATTGGATACCGCCTGCGCCCGAGTGGCCATCAGTCAATATGCGGTTCCGGCAGAAGTCGATGATTGTCGTCGAAAAATAGAGGCTCTCAATGTCGAATCAGGAATTATTGATAGAGAAGCAGCCGTCGGCATGGCGACGGAAGAACGCAAAAACAATGTTCAAACAAAATTGGCTGAAGAACAACAACGTTTGACCGAACTGGAACAACGCTGGCAAAACGAAAAATCTTTAGTGACGCAAATCCTTGATTTAAGAGCCAAGCTGCGGGGTGTCGTAAATAAAGTAGAAGGCACCCAAAGTAAATTAGAAAACATTGCCGATAACATCAGCCCGGATCAAATAATCCAAAATTCTGATAGCGCCGAAACCATGGATGAAAGTAAACACATTGAATTACTCGGCCAGCTCAAAGATTTACAAAATCAACTCATTCAAATTCAGGGCGAGCGGCCTTTAATTTTTCCGACCGTCGATAGCCAGGCCATTGCCGCAGTCGTCGCTGATTGGACCGGTATTCCTGTAGGGCGAATGGTCAAAAATGAAATTGAAGCGATACTTAAACTGGGCGATACGTTAAATCAACGCGTGATAGGCCAACGCCATGCCCTGGATATGATTGCCAGACGGGTTCAAACCTCGCGGGCAAGTCTGGATAATCCCGGTAAACCCATAGGCGTTTTTATGCTGTGCGGACCTTCCGGCGTGGGCAAAACCGAAACCGGTCTTGCGTTGGCCGAAGCTCTTTATGGCGGAGAAGAAAACATCATCACCATTAACATGAGCGAGTATCAAGAGGCTCATACAGTATCGACACTTAAAGGCTCTCCGCCGGGATATGTCGGTTATGGCGAGGGCGGCATCCTGACCGAAGCGGTGCGCCGAAGGCCTTACAGCGTGATTCTGCTGGATGAGGTGGAAAAAGCGCACCCCGATGTCCATGAAATATTTTTTCAGGTTTTTGATAAAGGTTGGATGGAAGATGCGGAAGGGCGTTATATCAACTTCAAAAATACCATTATCCTGCTGACATCCAACGCAGGCACGGATTTGATTGTGAGCCTGTGCAAAGATCCTGAATTGATGCCGGAACCGGAAGGGATTACCAAGGCTTTGCGGGAACCGTTACTGAAAATATTTCCGGCCGCGCTACTGGGGCGTCTGGTGACGATACCTTATTACCCGTTAAGCGATGAGATGCTTAAAGCGATTATCAAGCTGCAATTGGGCCGTATCGAAAAAAGGATCAAGGAAAATCACCGCATACCGTTCACTTATGATGACACAGTCATACAGCTGATTTCCGAGCGTTGCACCGAGCTTGAAAGCGGAGCCAGGGTCGTGGATACGATTTTGACGAATACCGTTTTACCGGCGATCAGCCAAGAGTTTTTAAATCGAATGATGAGCGGAGAGAACATCGGGAAAATTCATCTTGAAGTTAAGGACGGCGGCTTTGCTTATGAATTCGGTTAGCGGCGGCAGGGTTGACGCGCTTTATTTAATGGTTTTTGGCCGGACATTAATTCTGGAGTAAGTTATGGCATTTAACATCCTATTGTCGGAGTCCCAGGTTCAAAATATTAATGAACTGAAAGACCGGCTCAATCAGCTGGTTACGCCATTGTCGCAACTTAAAGTAAATGGCGTCTTTGGACAATATACGCGCCGTGCGGTTATAAAGTTTCAGCGGGATCAACGGCTGGATCAGCAGCTGAACGATCACGAATTCAGAGCGAAATCGATCCTTTTTTCTATGTGCCCTAATAATCCCGGATGAGTCTTGAATTATGTCGGTAACTCAAAAAAACCGTGAAATAGAAATTGTTACCCCACTCGGCGAAGACGTGCTTTTGCTTCGGGACATGACAATAACCGAAGAGTTGGGACGCCTATTCACTATCGACTTGGAACTGGTTAGTACCGAAAACATCAAATTCGAAGATTTGTTGGGACAGAAAATTACAATTCGTCTAAATCTTCCTAATGACAAGAAGCGATATTTCAACGGCTACGTCAGCAGCATTTCCCAATCCGTTGATGAGGGGCGCTACGCCCGCTACTCTGCCACGGTACATCCTTGGCTATGGTTTTTAACGCGGAGGGCCGATTGCCGTATTTTTCAGAATAAAACAGTGCCCGCAATCATTAAGCAAGTTTTTACCGATTCCGGTTATACGGATGTAAAGGATAACCTGAGCGGCTCATACCGGGAATGGGATTATTGTGTGCAATATCGTGAGACGGACTTTAATTTTGTCAGTCGTCTAATGGAACAGGAGGGGATTTATTACTATTTCATCCATGAAGACGGTAAACATACCTTGAATTTGGCTGACGGCATTGGTTCGCATGAACTTATTTCCGGGCATGAAAAAATACCTTACTACCCGCCGGATGATGAGGCGATGCGCGAAGAAGAGTGCATTAATGGATGGTATCTTACCAAGCAAATTCAGCCCGGTAGATATGCTTTGAACGAATATGATTTTATTCGTCCTAAAGCGGATCTCAAAGTGAATGCCGCGATTGGACGCGAGCATAGCGAGGCGAATCATGAAATCTATGATTATCCCGGTGAGTATGTAGAAACAGGGGATGGCAATAATTACGCAAAAACCCGCATTCAGGAGCTGCACGCCCAATATGAGCAAGCTCAAGGAAACAGTATTGTTCGGGAATTAATTTGCGGCGGCCTGTTTTCCCTGACTGAATATCCCCGCGAAGATCAAAATCGAGAGTATTTGGTGACCTCTTTGACGCACAGTGTTCACTCCAACAGTTATGAGGCGGTATCAACTACTGAAAGCACAGCCTACAGCAATAGTTTCTCGGTAATTGAAAGTAATACCCCTTTCCGCCCCGGCCGCATTACCCCTAAACCGTTTGTCCAGGGGCCTCAGACCGCTGTGGTCGTCGGACCTTCCGGGGAAGAGATTTACACCGACGAGCATGGACGGGTAAAGCTCCAATTCCACTGGGATCGTTACGGCAAAAAGAATGAAAACTCTTCCTGCTGGGTGAGGGTATCCCAACTTTGGGCCGGAAAAACCTGGGGCGGCATCCATATTCCACGCTTGGGCCAAGAAGTGATCGTGGAATTTTTAGAAGGCGATCCGGATCGGCCTATCGTTACCGGAGCCGTATACAACGGCGACCAAACCCCGCCTTACGCCTTACCCGCCAACAAAACCCAAAGCGGTATCAAAAGCCGCAGTTCAAAGGGCGGAAGCGGCGCTAATTTTAATGAAATCCGCATGGAAGATAAAAAAGGTAGCGAGGAGCTTTACATTCATGCGGAAAAAGACCAGAACAATATCGTAGAAAACGACGAGACCACATCAGTCGGGCATGATCGCAGCGAAAATGTAGGCCATGATGAAACGATCAAAATCGGTAATAACCGGACAGAGACCGTCGGTGTAAATGAAACAATCGCCATAGGGAGCAATCGCACCGAGCAAGTGGGCGCTAACGAAAGCATCGCTATCGGAGCCAACAGAACCAAATCGGTTGGCGCCAGTGAGACTGTATCTGTCGCCTTGCAACGAACGCACACGGTTGGGATAAACGAGACCATCGGCATCGGTGCGGCACAGGAAATCGGCATCGGCGCATTCCAGGCCGTCGGCATTGGCGCTTATCAAACCGTCAACGTCGGCGCGTATCAAAGCATCAATGTCGGTGCCAATCAAAGTACGGATGTGGGAGCGAATCAATCTACGAATGTCGGCGGAAATCAAAGCGAAGCGGTCTCCGGCAATGCCTCCAAGAGTGTGAAAGGCAATGATTCCCTGGGCGTCGATGGCAACCGTAGCGCGGATGTGAAGGGCGATGATTCTCTTAAAGTGGGCAAGAATCTTGTAATCGATGCGGGCGATTCAGTGACGATCAAGACGGGGAGTGCGAGCATTACGATGAAAAAAGACGGCACCATACACATCGAAGGTAAAGATATTTCTATAAAAGGCTCAGGAAAAATTGATATTACTGCGTCAAATAACATCACCATGAAAGGGCAGAAAATCCTGCAAAATTAACGCTAACAAACCACAACCTGATTTCCCTTAACCGGTCATGAGATCAAGGAGAATGGCAAATGATTACTGAACAACTACAAAAAATCGACGGCGTTGTGATTGGTCTTTTTTTAAGCATCAATGACGCAGGCGAGCCGCTGGTCGCTTTTCCGGGCAATCCGCTTGAAACAGCAATCCCGGCGCGCAGCACGACAAACTTAGATAGAGAGGATGTCGGTAAAGAGATCGCCTTGTTGTTTGAAGGCGGCAATCCTCTGCAACCTTTAATTATCGGTAAAATTCACCATGCGGATACTGCATCTGTAGCTCAAAACGCCGAACAAACATCAGCAGAGTTGGATGGCGAAGACATTGTCCTTTCGGCAAAACATACTATCACGCTGAAATGCGGCAAAGCCAGCATAACCTTGACCAAGGCCGGGAAAATTATTCTTCGGGGCGCTTATTTATTAAGCCGTTCATCCGGCGTCAATCGCATCAAGGGCGGTTCGGTGCAGATTAATTAACGGCTAAACAATCGGCGGATAAAAACAGCTTATGGATCTTCTCAACTCAACAGGCATGCAGGCTGGTTACACGATGGGCATGAAACCCGATGGCCGGGAACTGCTGGTAGTTGTCGTTAAGGGTACTTTTACGATTCCGAAACCAGGAGAACAGTCCAAACTGGCAGAACAGCAAATTCCGTTGATCATGGCCGATACTTTTACTGGTGAACCCGGATTTTCTGCGCCTGTCTACGAGGTTGATTACGCACCTATCAAGCATCGCTGCGATGTGCTGTTAAACGGCAGCGCCTATGCGCCGCAGGGGCGTCCGGCCCGTATAGTGCAGGTGGGTCTGAAATTGGGCTCTTTGATCAAGACCTTCAACGTTGTGGGTAATCGTTGCTGGAATGCCGGTATTGTTATCTCCCCCTCTCTGCCTGATGAATTTACTATCATGCCGATCAGTTACAATGTCGCATTCGGCGGCTTGGATAATTTCCATGAAGATCCAAACAAGCATAGCGCCTACATGTGCAATCCTGTCGGCAAAGGCTATCATCAGCGCTTGGCCGGTGAGCTGATAGATGGAACGCCGATGCCCAATACCGAGGAAGTTAACCTGCCTATCCAAAAACCGAACAGCGAATACAAGCCCATGGCTTTCGGCCCGATAGGGCGGGGCTGGTCGCAGCGTCTACAATATGCCGGTACTTACGATCAGGACTGGATTGATAATACTTTTCCTTTTTTACCGGCAGATTTTAACGAAGCTTACTATCAGGCCGCTCCTGAGGATCAACAAATTCCCTATCTCCAAGGCGGCGAAGAAGTGATGCTGGTCAATCTATCGCCGGAAGGCCGTGTGGCGTTTAAATTGCCCACTGTTGATGTGCCCGTAGTTTTTTTTCGTAAAAAAGGCGAGCGTCACGAAACTTACGCGGTACTCGACACCGTTGTGCTCGAACCCGATAAAGATATTTTTAGCCTGACTTGGCGCGCCAGCCTGCTTCTGAAGAAAAATATGTTTGAAATCCCTCAGGTTCTTGTCGGCAAGATGTCGCGAGGTTGGTGGCGGGCCAGGGATTTGGGAAAGACATGGCATCCATCGCTGGCCGATCTTGCCAAGGCAAATAAAGCGGCGGCTGAGGAAGAAGAATAATGAGCGCATTGCCGCTGGCCATTACAGGCGTAGGGTTGGTCACAGGCGTTGGTCTTAATGCGCCTGCCACTTGTGCCGCGATCCGCTGCGCCCTCGACAATTTTCAGGAGACCCGTTTTATGGACAACGGCGGCGAATGGATTATGGGCTGCGAAGTACCGCTGGAACAACCCTGGCGCGGTAAAACCAAACTGATCAAAATGGCTGCCGCCGCAATCAACGAATGTCTGGGCAATAATAAACAAATCGTACCGAAAGCGACTCCCTTGCTGCTTTGCTTGTCGGAACACGAACGCATAGGCCGTGTCATCGATGACGACAACCAGTTTTTTCTCGATTTACAGGAAGAACTGGGTGCGGAGTTTCACGAGAAATCCAGGGTGATTGCCAGAGGCCATGTTGCGGTGGCAGTTGCATTGAAACACGCGAGACAATTGCTTTATGAATTAAAAGCCAAACATGTTCTGATTGCTGCAGCTGATAGTCTGCTGGTTGCGCCTACGTTAAGCCATTATGAAGAGAATGAACGATTGTTAACTAGTCAAAATTCTAACGGTTTTATTCCGGGTGAGGCTGGGGCAGCTTTGGTAGTTGAGGCTGTTCATGCCAAGCAGGAAAATCAGCTTCTGTGCCATGGCTTGGGATTTGGTGTTGAAAAAGCGCATGTGTATTCGGAAGAGCCTTTGAGGGCAGATGGTTTGACGGTAGCGATTAAGGAGTCTCTGAATGATGCAGGCTGTGGTGAAAGTATTATTGAATTTAAAATCACCGACATATCGGGTGAGCAGTATTATTTTAAAGAGGCGAGTCTGGCTTTTAGCCGCATAGACAGGACTAAGCGGGAGGCGTTCGATATCTGGCATCCGGCTGATTGCATTGGTGAAGTGGGGGCTGTGATGGGTGTGGTTATGGTTGCAGTCTTAAAGGCTGCTTGTGAAAAAGGTTATAGCAAAGGCAACCACATATTGGCGCATCTCGGCAACGATGATGGTAAGCGTTCCTCAATGATTTTTGGTTGGCAAGCGGTAGGTGGAAATTAATGGCGAATGAAGTATATGCCAATGGCATGGAACTCGCCTGTAAAGCCGGTTCAGGTAAAACCATCTGCGCGATGCCGGACGTTGTTTTTACACCGCCCGAAAATCCTGCAACGCCACCCGGTGTTCCCGTACCTTATCCTAATACGGGCTTTGCTTCGGATACCACAGAAGGTAGCAAAACAGTAAAGATATCCGGCGAAGAAGTCATGCTGAAAAACAAGTCTTACTTCAAAAAGTCAACAGGTGATGAGGCGGGTGCGGCAGCGAAAAAAGGAGTAATTTCTAGTACGAATACGGGAAAGGTTTATTTCATTAAATGGTCGATGAATGTCAAGTTTGAGGGAGAAAACGTCGACCGGCATTTGGATATGACGACGGATAATCATGCTAGTCCGATGGCTAATGAGGCGGTTCCGTGGCCGTTTACCGACAATCAGGTTCTTTCAGATGATTCCAAGTGTGCTGGCGACAAAAAAGCAAAGGATGATGCTTGCAAAGGTAAGGCGGAACCTCATTGTCCTGGAGTACTTAGCCGATCACCCAAAGCCTTAAAGCGACAAGTGGCTCTTTCTCCGAGCAAGAGAGCGGCTGATGTACTAGCATTAGATTCAGCACCCAAGCCACGCGATCAATCAAGAACTTCGAAAGCAGCGGCAGCGGCTACCAAGGAAGCCAATAGCGACGATTGCGTCCAGAAAAGCCGTTGTCAGTTAAAGCCTTATAAGCCCAAAAAAAAGCAGCCGAAATGTTGTCCCGGTCAAACCCCACATCATATTCCACCTAAAGCCTGTTTTAACGGAGTGAAAAAGTATAATAAAGATAGAGCATTGTGTGTGTGCATGGAAGGAACCAGTCAGCATTATGGATCTCACGGCAAGAACCACGCTGCTATTGATCACCTCGCAAGCCAGAATAAGCCACCAATCAAACCGGGCGATAAGTGCAGCGTTTCCGATTACAACAAAATTTGCGCTGCCGCGGTAGCGGCACAGTGCGGATGTAACGCGGAATGCATTGAGCAACAGCTTAACGAGAGTCTCAAACCAACGAACCGACTGATCAAACACGTGCATTCGACTAGTATAGAACCGATAGAGCCTGGATTAGTAACAAAAATGGTCAATGTTTTGAAAATGTTAAAAGCTCCGCCCATCTCAGTATAGTGTTATAGGAGAGATATAATGAGTCATGATGGAACAACCTTTACCTGCGGTTGTGCAGCTTCATTTGAAGTAATTTTCGCCGCGAAGGAATTAGACGAATTAGTTGAACAAGACGTCGAAAACTCCAGTTTTATTGTCATGTTCCGTAATGATTGGTTCAAGTACGAATTTGTCGGTTCTTGGTCAGCGATAGCAATGGCGACTATTAAACCATCGGGCCAAGACAGGACGGTTGTTGCTGTGTCTCCAGGAGGTGCGTATTGGGAAGTAGAACCTAATTCTCTTCTCGAAGTTCACGGAGGAATCAAAGAAGCAAAAAGCTCGTTGCGCTCATTATCGGTGATTGATGGCGTGATATTAGCATGTGGAATGGGACGCACCGTACTGACCCGAATGTCTGCCGGAATCTGGGAGGAAATCGGGCCGGGAATATCCACTGAGGATGACGGATTGGTGGTTGGGTTCGAAGATTTGGCGGGGTTCTCGTATGATGAGATGTATGCGGTCGGCTGGAGGGGCGAAATCTGGCAGCGTAACAAGGGACGGTGGCGGCGATTAGACAGTCCCGTTTCAGCTAATCTGAACGCGCTTTGTTGTGGGACTGACGGTAAGGTTTATATGGTGGGCGATGGCGGAGTCATGTTGATCGGACGGGATGACGTATGGGAGGTTCTTGAAACGAACAGAACCGACAATCTCATGGACGTTGAGTTCTATGCTAACACAGTTTACGTTACGACCGACTTTGAGATACTGAAGTTAGAAGATGCCTCCCTGATCGCTGAGGATGCGTTTGCGGACGAAGACGATCTTCCTGCGACCTGCCTCCATCTGCTAGCGGCCGATGATGCATTGATATCAATGGGTACCAAGGATCTCTTTCGTTTGCATGAAAACGTATGGGAGCGACTGGTTTAACCCGGAAGGCGGAACCAGAGATGGGTTTCCTCTGGATGTTGTCGGAGTGGTGAGCTTGCCATATCATCTTGACGTATTCGATGACTTGACTCAGATTGTCCCTGGATACTTTGATTGGTGGATCACCCTATCGGGTATCCGCCCTACGAATTGGAACTTTATGCCGGATTATCGACGTTATAGTGTGCCGGTAGGCACGTACTTTTTCACAGTTAACTTGCTGGAGTGCCGGCTGGATACCATTTGGCCATGTTGATATTCTACGTGAAGCCGTGCGTAAGACGCGCCGTGAACGGCTTTTAAATATTGATGCCTGGGTGATGTTGCCCGATCACATGCATACCGTTTGGACGCTGCCACCAGGCGATGGCGATTTTTCCAACCGATGGAAATCGATCAAGATTCGCTTCGTGCAATTGATTCCACAGACCTAGCGACCATCCAATGTGCGAAATACAAAAGGTGAAAGTGGGGTATGGCTTCGCCGATTCTGGGAGCACTTTATCGGTGATTAGGAGGATTATGTTCATCATGCCAATTACGTGCATTGGAATCCGGTTAACACGGCTTGGCAAAAAGAGTAGCCGATTGGCTTTTATCTTAATTCCATCGCTACGAACAGGCCTGAATATTACCGATAGACTTGGGCGTTGATGTCGAAGTGGAAAGTATCACTTTCTGAGAAAACAATGATATCAACAGAACCAGCTGATAAGTTACTGGCTGGTATTTTTGTTTAAGAGGTATCTATGTGCGAAGACTTATCACCTGCTCGAAGCAATATCCCCGCATCAGAAAGTCCGCCCGGTAGTCCGCCTCATGCCGGGTTTAGATCTGCTCAGCCGCAAGGCGTCACTGTAGCGACAGCCGGTCCGATTTTGTCCGGTTGGCCTCGGCAGATAGCGTGGAGCGAATTTCGCGATCTTGAAAGACGACCGAGCGGTGAATCGGAAAATGCGCAAGTCGCTGTTGAATTACGGCCAAGCCGGATTTTAATCGAACGTGAAAACGGACAGCTTAAGCTTGGCAATGTGACTTTCCGAATGGATATAAACCGGTCGGATTCCTGGGTGGTGGCCGGGCAAAAAAGCACCGCGCTCCTGGCGCATGAACAAGGCCATTACAATATTGTTGGGCTTTGTTACCGCGATTTGGTTGCCGAACTACAACGGTTGAGAGCAAGCTCGCAAAGTCAGCTTGCGCGCGAGGTGCGCCGTATCATGGGCCAATACGACCGGCTTGCGGATACGTTATCCGCTGAGTACGATTCCAGCCAGGAAACCGATCATGGCCGTAATCCGGGTCGCCAGAAGGCGTGGGAAACGCAGATTCAAAATTGCATGCAAACAGGAACAGGGCTTTCGAAGCCGGCTTAGACACTGGACAGCGGATGCAGTCCGATCACTAAACAACCCTATAAACAACGCAAAGTAGATCTGTTAAAGCCATTAATTGCTGACACTGTATATTGTTTGCTACCCCCCTGCGTCTTTTGATGACCGGGTCGGCACCTCAAAACGGGATTTTGACCCCCACCTCAACGATATGGTTAGAGACATAAGACTGTCCCAGCCGTGTATCGTATCGCAGAAACGCAGACCCACCCCCAGGCAAGGTAGCCGCGAGAGAGGCGCCGAGGTTCACGTAGTCGCGATCAGGCTTGCCGCTTTGAATGACGAAGTTGCCTGTGCCGGCGGCTGCAGAGGCAAGCGCCATCGAAGTGTTCTGGTTGTTGTTCAAGTATTGGTGTTCCCACTCGAAGCGTGCAGACGGAACCAGGATGCCCCATGACTGGCTGAAGTTATAACTCACTTGGGTACCGACAGTGCTAATCGCGGAGCTGACGCTCTGCGAACCAACGTCCATTGCGAAACCGGAGCCACCGCTTTCTCGATAGCCATCGATCTCCATCTGGGTGTACTCGAAGCGGGTATAGGGGTTGAACAGCCATTGCCGCCAAGCAATGTCCTTGCCTCCCGTCACGGCAAAAGCATATTGTAAGGCGTTGGGACTACTAGTGGAACTGCTGCTAAAACCAGGGTAATCAAAGGTGCGATTCAGCGCATACTTGCTGTTGCCAACGGTTGCCAGACCATCGACGTAAAAGTCCTTAGGCAGGTAATAGCTGCTATAGAGAGAGCCCATGATGGTGTCGGTATGCATTGAGCCGCCGGAATTGTTGAAACGGGTGTGTACGTTGTTGTACTCAATGGCAGCCCCGGCGACGAGTTTATCGGTGAAGCGGTAATCCGTGCCCACCGTGACTGCCCGGCTGTCGATATTGAAGCCGAAGCTTTGGGGATTGTTAGCCTGGTTGCCATAGTCGACCTTTCCTTGAACGAACACGCCAAAGGGTTTGTCGCGGAACGGTTGATCTGCCGAGTTAGGATCTCCTGCGGCGCCTCCTCTAGCGCTTGAGCCTAGCGAAGACGCAAACTTGGAGAGGGGAATCTGGTAGCCGTTGACGCTAAAGGAAGTGGGTTGGACGTGGCCGCTTCTGAGCTGCGCCATCCGCAGTTTTGGAGCATCCATCCGTGCGAAATTGAACTTGATCGGCGTCGCGACCTGGCTCAATTGTTGGATTGGGGTCAGACTTGCGACAGCATCCTGTCTCTGGGAGCTGTCGAGGACTCGTAGTTCCCGGCAACGTTCCGCCAGTTCGCCAGTCGCTGATGGGCACGCCGAGTCCAGCGCCGCGCCGAAGCCTTGCACATTGACTGAAAAACCCGGTGCAGTGCTTTCTGGCAAGAAGCTGAAGCCTTGTGGTATCAGCTGACCTATACCGTTGCCGAAGTTGAAGGCGTTTCCTGATAGGTATTGGTTTCCGGGGAGAGAGGGGTCGTAGTAGACGTTGTAATTGCCGGAAACACTACTGAGTTGGCTGACGCCATTGCCGAGGGTGAAGGTGGAGGCATAGAGGGCCGCGCCGGGTGTACCGTTGCCATCGACCAGAACGATACTGTTACCGCTGTCAACGGTCACATGGCCCCAAGCAAAATTGTTTTGGAAGCCGTTGGCGCCGGGCCCAAGATCGGCGCTTGTCAGGGCCATCTGATGCTGGGTTCCATTACTTCCTGAGAAGACCAAATTAGATTGTTGGGTATTCCAGGCCGTATTTTGGGTGCTGGAATTGGCAAAGTTCCCTCTGACAATGAATGTATCGCCCTGACCACCGGCAAGAAAACCTTGAGGTCCTACATTGAGGTTCTGAAAATCATTGACCGATGGGTCGCTGATATAAGCGCCCTGATTGTTGAAGTTTCCGTTATAGACTGCCGTTGTGTCGGTAACCTTGAATGTGCCCTGGTTGGTAACGTCGCCGTCAAAAATGCGGCTGCCGGTTCCGCTTAGATTCACCGTGCCGGTGTTGGTCAGGTTGGTGTTGATGGTCCCGCCGGAATAGTTCAGAGTGCCGCTGTTGATGACCTGTCCGCCGGTGAGGCTACCACCTACGAGATTGTTGAAGGTGCCCGTGAGTTGCGCGGTCGTGTTGGTGATGTTGAAGGCACCCTGATTAGTCACGTTGGCACCCAGTATACGCGTACCAGCGCCACTCAGATTTACCGTGCCGCTGTTGATGAGCCGTCCGGCGGTGAGAGTGCCGCCGCCAAAATTATAGATGCCGCCGCTGTTGATCGTGAGTGTATCCGTGACGCTGTGACTACCGCCGGTCTGATTAAAGGTGCCGGCACCCTCATTGCCGATTATTTCCGAGCTTGCTGTGAGGCTGCCAGTGCCTCCCAGGTTATATATACCCTGCCGCCCGTTCAAACCACCTACCAGCAAGCTGCTTGCGGTGAGCGCATCCTGCAGGTGATTCAGAGTCATGTCATCGCCGCCTATTACTACACCATCGTCGACGATGATGTCCCCGCTGATTGTGATGCGTCCCAGCAAGGGATTGTTACCAGGGTTAACGTATTGAACGGTGTTCAACAGAGTAGGATTGATGATGTTCGAGAACTGCAAAAGTGCGTTGTCGCCCGCGATGGGAATGCGCTGAGGATTCTCGGGCGGCGGTTGAGGACTCTCGGGCGGCGGCTGCACAAACCAATTAGTTGCAATGTTCCAGTCTGTCGAACCACTTTCCGGTCCGGTCCAGTTCACGTCCGCAGATTGCCCCGAGGATGAAAATGCTACGCTGACAGTAAAAGCGACCGTCGATGCTATCTTCTTCGTTCTTCTTGTGTTCGCCATAACCAATCCCCTTAGATGACTTGGTATTTCTGACGTTGGGATAGGAAGTCCAATCCACACGTCAAAGGTTTTTAATCTGTAGCTCGTTTAAATTCAATTTCGTAGAATTTACTGAATCCACCGGAAAGCCCCTTGAGCTGTTTATGTGATCTCAACTAACTAATGAAGAAGGACTCACAATTTTTCCTGTTTTCAGTGGGGCAGACGCTAAGCCAACCTAGCGCGTCTGTAGCTCTTCTACCAAGCCTTGAAACGGATCACTCATCATGTACATGCTGAGAAAACACATAAGTTCTACGTAATACACAAAGGTATTTAAGCTACGCCTCGGCAAAGTTATCCTTCTAAAGCCATAAACTGCTTATAAGTCTGAGTATGTTTTTCTCGGAAAATTGTCACTGTGTTAATCAGGTGAGATGTTCCGAGTCCGGCTATGTTGGTCTTTGCTGAATGAAAAACTTTAACCTGATTTGCAAGACACTTCAGCCAAGCATTAAATCAATGAACAGTGGATGCTGAACTCTATCTATTAATCTACAAAAAATCAGTCGGCATGGGTGAAGCGAGTTCAGGGTAGAGGAAGCAATCAACTTAAACAATTAGTAGAAATACTTGTTCTGCAGCAAAATAATCAGCGATGGTGCAATGAGGATTTTTCGGGATGTGGCCGTCCCGCCAATTCACTGCCCAGATTGCCGATCCGTTTTGCCATGGGAGCGATACAGAACCGGCGGAGCGCTTCGAATTTGAGGAAATGCCGTCTGCACAAGTACAGCATCAGGCTTTTTTATGAGGTAATCCGACGTTTTATTGTGCATTACTGATTACCCGTTGTACCCGTTCTTTCAGCGAACGGGGCTGGTCTATGCAACTCGGCGATAATTTGCAAATCGACGAGCTACCGGCGTATATTCTTAAACAAGACGGCGAAGCTATGTTGCGGCCTCATACTGAAGTTTATTTGAGTGAAAATGCTGTAAAAAAACATTTTAAATCAGTGTATTATGTTATTTATCAGTTATTGCGGCAGCGATATTGCACGCATGGCCAGGTTTCAGTCCGTGTCAGAACTGCTAAAAATCTTAGCTGGGCCATAGGGCTAATGATATTGTATTCCCAGAAGCATTAATGGGAGACGCGTTTGGTTGGCGCGTTGTCAATTATCACTCTATGGGTGCAGAATAAGTTCTTCCAAAGCCTATTGTTACATTCGGTGCTGGTACGATGAAACAAGTTCAATCGGTTATCCCTCATATCATTGATCAACATGCTGAAGAAGCGGCATTTCTTTGGCTATTAAGGCATAACGCGGTTTATGCGCCACACTATAACTTAAAAGATCTGACCAAATTGGATGGGCGCATCGAAGCCCATATTGATGGGTTGAGAATTGCCGGCGATTATGGCTGGGAGACTTGTTGTCGTAATCTAGAGTTAAAAGAGCGTGGAGAGGTGTTTGCCGCAGCTATTCTCGCCTTAGAGGGGAATCATATTGATCGAATTAACAAGGTTTATCAGGTCGCTGAGGACGCACCGGAGACTTTAGCCGGTCTTATTTCTGCGTTCGGCTGGGTAGAGCCTCAAGCATTGCAGGGCAAAGTAAGCGGTTTACTCATTTCAGAAAATCCTCTATGGCGACAGGTAGGCATCAAAGCATGCGCCATACATCGTGTTGATCCGGGGAGATTTCTTGATCAGGCCATTCAGGATGATGATGTTCGCTTGAGAGCCTATGCGCTGAGGGCTGCCGGTGAATTGGGGAGGGTTGATCTGAAACCTGCATTGTTGGAACAGGTTAACAATCAAGATCCTTTTGTCGGGTTTTGGGCTGCATGGTCAGCGGTGTTAGTGGGTAATCGTGGCAAAGCGCTATCTTTATTACAGAGCAAAATCATTGATGATTCGACTTTCTCTGTCAAATCGATGCAAGTGGCTCTTCGTGTACTTAATCTGCAACAGGTTAAAGAGTTGTTAAAAACACTGGTGCAGAGCGATCATAGAATCCGGGAAGCCATTATCGGTGTCGGCATATCGGGCGATCCAAGCTACATTCCTTGGTTAATCAAGCAAATGGAAGCTCCGAAATTAGCAAAGATTGCAGGAGAATCTTTTAGTCTCATCTGCGGAGCAGATATCGCTTATGAGGATTTGGATGGCGAGTTACCGAAAAACTTTACTGCCGGCCCAACGGAAAACCCGGACGATGAGGAAGTAGCAATGGATCCGGACGAAGATTTGCCTTGTCCCGACCCGCTGCTGATAGATCGTTGGTGGAAACAGCACCAACACAATTTTTTACCCGGTGTTCGTTATCTTTTAGGGAAACCGGTTAATGAGCTTCAATGTCGGATGGTATTGAGATCAGGCAAACAACGTCAACGTCAGGCAGCCGCTTTGGAATTGTCGTTGTTGCAGCCGGCGACATCGCTATTTGAAACGCGGGCTATAGGCAAAAGACAGCAGAAATTGCTTTCATGAATGTAGTTGTGGGGTAGAGGAGGGGAGTTTATGGAGGATGATAAAACCGTCATCATGCCGAAAGGCGACCTCCAGAAGGAATTCGATTCGGACCGTACTGTGTTATCTCCGTTTGGATTGTATGTGAGTTTGGCAGATGCGCAGGGTAAAACAACGAAAGAATTCTTCTTTACGCATGGCTTCACTGCCGGGCGGTCACAGGATAACGATATTGTTATCCAGAATGGAGAGGTCAGCCGCCGCCATCTAGAGGTTAAACAGGAAAATGGGGAATGGTGGATTTTTGACCGGAATAGCGCTAATGGCATTTATGTTCAGGACAGGTTAGTCGAACAAAAGGCGAAACTAAATTTCCCTGCATCGGTTTTATTGGGTAATTCCGGTATTTCTTTAAAAATTCAGGCAACCACAGAATGCGGGCAGTCGGCAGAGGAGGTCTATGTCACCGCTTCACCAATAGATGTGCCGGATAAGAATACACACAGAAATTTATCTCAAGAGGCAATAAAAGCCCGCTTATTGGACGAGGGAGAGGCCGAGGATTCCGGCGACTACACCCGCATGGTGCGTCAACTGATCCATGAAGACCGCACCATTCGCGGCAAAAAATACAATAAAGTTATTCGGGCATTGGGCGTTTTATTTCTGCTGTCCGTGGCATTGGTTACTTACCAGCAGCTTGCGCTTTCTAAGGCACGAGCCTTGGCTATTGATATGTTCTATGATATGAAGACGCTGGAGGTCAGTCTGTCCAAGGCTGAGCTAATGATAGATGAAAGTGCGGAGGTGCTGGACAAAACCTTAAAGGCCGTTGTGAAGCAAAAGCTGAATGCCGAGCAAGAACAGATTAAAGCCGAGCAGGATAAAATTGCCGCAGAAAGAATACGCGTGGCGCAGGAAAGGCAAAAGCTTAACAGCATGAAAGCTAAATATCAGCAATATGTAAAAGAAGCCACCTCTTTTCGGATCAGGTTCCTTAGCGATGCGAGTTACGAAGAGGAATTGATCATCAAGGTTGCCAGGGAGCTTGGCGAGAGCGAGCTGGAGTTGCCGGATGGTTTTGTAGCGGAAGTCAGGCGGTACATTAAATCCTGGCAGGAGTCTTCAAGAATGCAACAGGCAATGGGGCGTTTTGAAGCAAACAACTATGCTGCTGAAGTTATTTCTGCGTTGGAAAAAGAGGGGCTGCCATTGTATTTTATTTATCTGCCGCTTCAGGAGAGTAATTACGATACCCAGGCGATTGGCCCTGCGACTCCCTACGGAGTGGCTAAAGGGGCATGGCAGTTTTTGGCTTCAACCGCACAGCAATATGGACTTTCATCGGGCCCCTTGGCAGACGTCAGGGAATATGATGCGCAGGACACCCGGTTTGACTTCACTCAGGCCACTCGTGCCGCAACAAAGTATTTGAAATATATCTACAGTACTGAGGCTCAGGCGTCAGGGTTATTGGTCATAGCGAGTTATAACTACGGTCATAACCGGGTCAGAGAAATGATCAAAAAAATGCCCGATAATCCCCGGGACAAGAATTTCTGGAAATTCATCCAGCGTTATGAAATCCCGAAGGAGACATATGATTATGTGTTTTATATTTTCTCAGCGGCGGTCATAGGCGAAGATCCGAAACATTTTGGCTTTAAATTTAGTCCTCCACTTTTGCTGTTAGCAACAGAACCAACTTAGGGCGGATAGCTCTTCCAAAACAAGAGGCTAGCCTACGTAGGCAAATTGGATATGATGTTCTGTCGCAAAATTCATTGAGTAGAACTCTCCTTCAAGCGGCTATTTAGAGTACGCCAAACAATATATATCTTCATTCCATGAAGTTCGACTTCAATAGTGTCTATAATCAAAACGTAGCATTTTAATATTTCTTGATGTGGCATAGTGCTGAATATTGCTCAGAAGCAGCGGCCAGATTTTCTCCCAACAACAACTATGATCAAATTCCGGCATGACAATCAACCGTGCATCATGCTGATGCAGTACTGTTGGCTGAATTAAACTTACTGGAATATTCTGATCTTTACCACCGGCGAAATGTAATTGAAATAAGGCTGGATTCAGGGGTGGCTGTTCCGCTGGATTCTTTGACCCCATGAGTGGAGTATAATCATGCAGACTGGACCAGGCTTTGATGTCCAGATTTCCGGCAATAGTCACAATGCCTTGTAAGTTTTGTACTTGCTCAGCCATAAGCATAGCCAATGTGCCTCCTCCACTATATCCGATCAATACCACTCGCTTCGTCCCTAGAGGCTTAAGAATTTGTTCCAAGGCGACAGCCATAGATTTTATGATAATCGGGGCATAGCGTTTGTCCGTCCAAAGAGTGGGCTCACAAGGCGGTATATCGCCAAACCCGTTGTAACAAGGTCGCCCCAGATAAACCGCGGGAGCGGTATCAAGCGTCATCAATCTGAACAGCAGCGGATTTCTAGGGGTCGGGTCTTTAGAAACCCATCGATTATTGATCCAGGGTGTACCATCCCCATCCAGATAAACATGCAGTTCTTCGTTATTGTTCTGCGCTTTATTTGTGTACGCAACATGTTTAAATTCTGTGCCTTGAACAATGGTTTTGTTAAAACCTAAGCGCATTGCTTCCTGATCCATGCGTACGCCCGGTGTGGTGCAGCCAACAATCATTAATGTCAGGCAGAAAATATGGATCAATCGCGCAATAGGTTTCATGGAAGGGGAGCCAAGGTCATATTCACATTATACAAAGAAGACAGAATGATGACTGCTACTGATGTTGATTTTCGGTTTCAAGAGCAGCTGATAAAAGTTGCTTGAAACTCACTCATTAGGCCCTGATTGGATTGTGGCAGGACTATTAATTTTTGAAGCGTCGAGCTGCATAATCTTTTTTTTCAACTTCAAAAGACCTTCATGTTTTGGGATAGCCTCCAACCCTTCTTCGATTTTTGCCAGACTTTCATCATAATTATTTTGTTCGAAGAGTTTTTCAGCTTCTTGCAGGACCAGATCGGCTATCTTTTCCAGCCCCTCTTTTGCCGGTTTATTGTAAGGATCAATTTCTAGTACTTGGCGATATGCCCATAATGCATTACTGCCTGAAGGAGCTGTAATATAGCCGACTTCGAAATGAATTTGGGCTAGTTCCAAAAGATCTTTAATTTTAAGCTCCTGCTCTGGCGTCAGTGCAATAACCTTATCACCCACCACATCAACAGTTGACTGGACATAAATGTATTGCCCTGCGGCAACAAGCAACGCGATCACCGTTATTCCCGCCAATAGCGAGGGCAGTACAGAACGAGGTTGCATCTCATCAATAAACTGTGAAATGGAACGGGTTCGTTTCTCTCTTTTGAAAGCCAGTGCATGGCTCAATGCATTCCATTGACGTCTTGATAGCCTAGGAATTACCGGAGGCTGGAGATTAACTTCATTGGCTTTGTGAGCGGAAAGCCTACCGAATGGATGCTTGCCGGTGAGGAGTTCATAGGTAACGCAAGCTAATGCATAAATATCGTCCCGCGGATCAGGATCTTTATTCTCAAACATTTCCAAACTGGCATAGGCCGGGGTAAGAGCCCCCAAGTCTCTGGCATTAAAAATAGTCTTATCATTAGATTGCTTGTCGGATCGTGTCGCGGCACAGGCAATGCCGAAGTCGAGAACTTTGACTTCCCCATTTTCTTTTATAAAAATATTACCGGGCTTGAAATCGGAATGGACGATGTTACGTTTATGAGCATAAGCTAATGCCAAAGCTAACCCCTTAATGATGGGCCATGCCTTTTTAAAAGCGATTCCTTTTGTAGCGGTTTCATTTATATATTCTTTGAGAGATTTGCCCTCAAGAATTTCCATCACCATATAAACATTGTCGCCATCACGATCGAAGTCATAAACATTGACAATATTCGGGTGGGCCAGCTGTTGAGTTTTTTTTGTTTCTCTTTGTAAAGCGATAAACAGTCCGGGGTCATCTTTAAACTCTTCATTCAAGACTTTTATCGCAACATCGGGGGATTCATCGCGCGCCTCTTGTCGACGCAAGTCCGTTGCTTTAAATACCGTTCCCATGCCTCCACTGCCAAGCACTTCGCGAAGAATAAAACGATTTTTAAGTATGGAGCCAACTTTTAACGTTGATACGTCGGGGTTTTCAACATGATCTTTTGTGATTATTGTAGCCTCGTCATTGTCTGTAACATTCTGTCTGAGTACAGTCGCAGCATCAACAGTTTGGTGTAGATCCTGTTTTTGATCTTCTTTAATAATAGTTTGCTGTAGGTCGTCTATACCGGCTGGAGAAATTCTGGTTGCATCATTGTTTTCTGAGTTCATCATATTCAACAAAGTAGGTTGAGTTCTTTTGTAAATGTCTCAAATTAACTTCTTGGTATAAAAAAATACGGGCTGCCTTCGTGTCCTGCATGTTGCATAGCGGAATATTGCGGCATTTGCTGAAAACCGATAGTGGCTGCTGATTGTTTAACTTGTCCGGCAATTACGCTGTAAAGTTTATAGTCTTCCATTAATCCTCGATTTGATTCGAGCGCTTTGAGTAAAGCATTAGCGAATATTGAATGGCTGTCGCTGCCGGAATCCAGAACAGGTTTTACACCGCCTGATGTCATGACTGTTCGGGCTTTACGGTTAATCATAAAATTCAGCCATTTTTCCTGTTTACTTTCCTGAATGTCATCAGGAATCCTGGCAATAGAGCTAGTCGTCATGGCGCCTGAATAACAAGAATCCGCAATCACCAGGATATGTTTGGCCAAAATAACATTTAAATATTGGGTAATGTTATGGCTGGATAACCAATTAGCAGGGTTATTCGCTTCCGCATCTGTTGGCAGCCAGTAAGCACTTTGGTCGTTTTTATCTATATCTCCATGCCCGGCATAATAAATCAGCAAATTATCGTTTTCAGTTAATGTATTGCGTAAGTTATTCAGCGAAGTCATGATCTGATGTCTGTTCGCATTAAGTAGCAATGTTGTTTTATAACCGTAACGAGTGCGTAGAATTTCATCGATTGCTTTAGCATCATTCACCGATGTTTTAAGTGCGGGCATATTAATGTAGTCATTATTACCAATGATTAACGCATAAAACCGGCCGAAATTAATTGAAGGGTATGTGCTGGAAATAGATGTTTCTGCTTTTTGATCGGCAGATTGGGTTATTTCCTGGCTAGTGGATAATAGATTAAAAGTGAATTCACTGCTGTTGCCTTGTTTGTCTTTGGCAACTATTCTTACAGTAGTTAATGGACTTGCAACGGCTATTTGGGATTTAAATATCCCGTCTTTATCCGCTTGTATAGATTGCTGGTTGACCTCTAATGTTTCTAAATCAGTAGCAGGGACAATCTTGCCGACGATGTCTTGAGACTTGGTGACAGATCTTAGTTGATAGCTTGGATAGCCACGGGTTAGTGTGATTGGAGGGTCGATAAGCTCTATTGCCGGCCCTGCTTGAACAACCTGAAGATCCAACGTCTTGAGGGTATTTTGCACAACTAAGATCGAATCTTTTAGCTCTTTGATTTGTTTTCCCTGATCCGATAAATCATTTTTTGCGTGGGTGAGATTATCTCGTAATTTTTCAACATACAGCTTATCTTGAGTGGTTTTCGCTTGTGCCGACTTCTCATCAATCTTATCCATATCCACTTTGATTTGGACAAAAGTCCGATGATAGTTTTCTTCCATTGCATGTAACTGAACATTCAAATCTCCCAGTTTGTTTTTGGCTGATTCTACCTGTTGAGTCCGATTGCGATCTTCTTGGGAAATCTTAGCCGGCTTGGGCTTGGTTATAGATTGTGTGGAATCGGTTTCCGGTTTGGCAATAACCCGACTTCGCTCATTATTTAACTTACTTTCAAGCTGAGAAACTTGTTGCTGTTGAATATCTAAACTGCTCTGATTGGTTTCCAGATCTTTTTGAAGAGAATTGATTAGCTTTTCATTGCGTATAGATTTTCCTTTTTCCTGGTTTAATTTACTGCGGGTGTTTTCAAGCTGATCTTCAATCGTAAGTAATTTCTGCTTTTGAATGGATAATTGTTGTTGAGTTTTATCCAGTTCCTTACGTAAGCTTTCAGCTTCTTCCTTGTACCCTTTAGATTCTTGTCGCAATGATTCCAATTGTTGCTGATAATTGCTGGAGACAGTGGCTTCGGTAACTGCGGCAAACTGCAAATCTGAGTTTTCAAGCCCTGACGCTTGGCGGTACCAATTTAGGGCAGCTGACTTGTCCTGTTTGACCCCCAGGCCTTTTTCATAAAGATAGCCCAGATTAATCTTGGCCCTGGAATTACCTTGATTAGCGGCTTTTAAATACCATTGGGCAGCAAGCGCAGGATCAGCAACCCCGCCCAAGCCTTTTTCATAAATTTCGCCTAAAGTGACCTGGGCTTCAGCATCGCCTTGTTGTGCTTGAGGTAACCACACTTTGAGCGCCGTAGCGTAATTAGCTCGATCATAAGCCACATATTCACCGCCACGGATTTCACAGTCGCCTGCGGTTGTTTTAATTGGGCGTCGCGCAGAAAGATAAGACATCTGGCTGCCGAGCTTGCGGATTTGCCCCGGTAATAAACAATCAACGATAAATAGCTTATCAGTTTTTTGCGGGCTATAGCCTTCAACTGATATCGCGCTGTTCAGATCAGGGACGGAACTGGACTGGCAACCAATTAATGCGGTCAAGATTGCAGTCAGGAAAAAAAAGCCTAATTTTGTAGGCGTAGAGGGCGGATCGTCAAAACAAGCTCGTTTACTTATCGGTAACATGTTGTGACCTCACAAAATTAGGAATATACCTTGCCAGGAATTATCGCAGCTGAGGTGTATATTCGAAGACTTTTAAAGAATTGTATAATAAAAAACCGTGGGGCAACAAAATTTAGAAGCTGTTTAAAAACCTAACGATTGGGTAAGCTGGGACATTTTCAAATTTTCAATATGCTCAAGGCTATCGTCGGCTGTATAGTGTGCTCAGAGGTCATTTACATGGGATCGCACTGAAATCTGTTCGGTGTGGATGTGCTAAAGCCTTATGAAATCGCTGGTTATTTTTTTGGCCCGACAGGTAGTCACTAGCTAAATCAAAAAGAGTGGGGTATGCATGTAGGCTTTGTGGCGGAGTACTTGCGGACCGAGGGGCAATTTCACTCGGCCAAATACCTAAAGCCCAGTCGTTTTCGGTGGGGCTTTTTTATGTCTGGAATGTCAGTAAGGGCGCGGTTCTGTTCAGCGCAGATTTATGACTGTAATGGATAGCAAGATTGAATGATTTTATGTGCTTAAAATGTGCCTCGCTCAGACACTTGAAACTCTTTTTGCTTGACATAGCCATCCTCTAATTTCTCCCTGGAGACGTGATAATTTTGAAGATTCTTAATGACTACGAACTTCTGATAGCGAACCGGAAGTTCTATGAGCCTCTCTGGCGTGATGCCAAGCTGGTTGAACCTGAGCACTTCAATACTTGGCCATTGATCCGCCCACTGGTGGCCAAGGCGGCTTGTCGCATGGAAGTGGCTCCCGGTTTACGGCCGCGCTTACCTGTTGAGGGCACTGCCTTTGTCGACATCAGTATGAATGCGTTGACCAAATTGGCCGCCCACGGTGGGAGGTCTGTGATGGCTTCCATTGGCAGATTGCCCTTTGCCGACGGAACTTTTGATTTGTTGTGTGCTCTCGATATTATCGAACACATAGATGATGACCACAGTGCTATGGCGGAATTGGCTCGTGTCGCCACAATGGGCGCTACCCTGTTACTTTCAACGCCGCTGCATCCCGAGATGTGGACGCCTTTTGACGATTTCGTAGGGCATCGGCGACGCTATAAACCGAAACAGATCCAGATGCTGTTGCAACACCACGGCTTTACCATAGAACGTAGTGCCGTCTTCGGTATGAAACCCCGTTCCTCATTGCTGTTGGATATCGGTATGTGGTTTTTGAAACATCGACGAGAGAGAGCCATGAAGTGGTATAACCGGGTCATGCCTTATACGATGCGTTTGCAAAAAAAACTCCAGCTTCATGAAGGCCTGATCAATACGGATGGGGTCGGTGAGATCCTGTTGGTCTGCAAGCGATTGTCTTCCGGTAGGACTTCATAAGATCTAGCGTTTATAGGATAGGAAGAGACCATATCATAAAGGGTAGGTCTCCAAATTGGCTGTTATTGCCTACTTTGGCACGAATCCTAACTCTCTTGGTTGATTGAGGAAGCAGCCCAGAATAATTGTCTTAAAAATTATTTATAAACAAGTAGCTAAACTTATTTCTTCAGAGACTTTATAGAAGAGTTGAATAAGCACGAGTTTAGTAAAACACTTTACTACGCTTGAAGACCCACGAATCGAGCGTAAAAAGCTTTATTGCTTGCCAATATCTAATTATCGGCTCAACAACAGCCTGTCGCGGCGTGATAAATAAGCGTCGCGAATCTCTCGTCCCAACAGCGCGGTATTTTTCAAAAAATCGGTGAGATATTCGTGCAGACCCCGGCCAAACGCATCTTCGATACGGCCGAAATGCAGCGCAGCGTGCTGTTCACCAGCAAGGCGACGTGCTTCCTGACCTGAGAACCCATTAATGTCGATCAAGGCTGCCTCCACTTCGTTCATGCAGGCATGCAGCGAGCGCGGCATATCGTCTCTGAAAATCAGCAGCTCGCTGACCCGCTGCGGCGATATCACGTCGCGATATATTTTTTGGTAAGCTTCGAAAGCACTGACTGATTTCAATAATGAACCCCATTGGTAATAATCTGCCGCGCCACCGACATCGCTCACGCTGGGCAGTAGAATATGATATTTCACATCCAGTATGCGTGCGGTATTGTCGGCGCGTTCGAGAAAAGTGCCCAACTTAATGAAGCTGAGTCCAATATCTTTGAGTATCGTCCCTAAAGTTACCCCACGAAACAGATGCGAACGATTCTTGACCCAGTCAAAAAAATCCCGGTATTTTTCATAATCCATTTGCCGTGGCAGACGATTGACTTCCAACCAAGTGTCGTTGATGGCTTCCCACATTTCCGAGGTAATTGCGCCGCGTACTGTGCGCGCATTTTCGCGTGCAAGCCGAAGACAGCTATAAATGCTGGCTGGGTTGTCGGGGTCCAATGCCATATAATGGGTGACAGCATCCGCTCTGGCCAAGCCATACTTGACTTCGTAACTATTGGCGCAACCGGTTATATTCAGCGGCGCATACCACAAATAGGCCTGGGTGCCTTCAATATCCAGCGGCAATAACGATGTGCGGTGCGCCACATCCAGCACTCGCGCGGTGTTTTCGGCACGCTCGATATGACGTGCCATCCAATATAAATTTTCAGCGGTGCGAGATAGCATGATTTAGTCCTCTAGTACCCAAGTGTCTTTGGTGCCGCCGCCCTGCGATGAATTAACCACCAGAGAGCCTTCGTTGAGCGCCACCCGCGTCAGGCCTCCCGGCACTATACGTACTTCCTTGCCAGACAATACGAACGGCCTTAAATCGACATGGCGTGGCGCAACGCCGGATTCCACCAGAGTTGGGCAAGATGACAGCGCCAGTGTTGGCTGTGCAATAAATTTGGCAGGTTCCGCCAAAATGCGTTGTTTGTAAGCTTCTATTTCGGCCTGCGTGCTGGTAGGGCCAACCAACATCCCGTAGCCGCCGGAACCTTGCACTTCCTTGACTACCAATTCTGGCAAATGCGCGAGTACATATTTCAAATCTTCACTCTCACTTAGACGCCAAGTCGGCACATTAGACAATAACGGTGTTTCGCCGAGATAAAATCGTATCATTTCCGGTACGAACAGATAGGTAGATTTATCGTCCGCCACGCCAGTGCCGACACCGTTGGCCAGTGCAACATTACCGCTGCAATACGCATCCATCAAACCCGGTACGCCGAGAGTCGAATCGGGGCAAAACACTCGTGGATCGATAAAATCGTCGTCCACCCGCCGATAAATTACATGCACCTGTTGCGGGCCATCGGTGGTGTGCATGTAAACTTTTTGTTGATGCACGAACAGATCCTGACCTTCGACCAGTTCCACACCCATTTGACTGGCGAGGTAGGCATGTTCGAAATAGGCGCTGTTATAAGAACCAGGTGTCATCACTACGATTACCGGATAGGCGGCATTAGGAGGTGCCGCTTCGCGTAGGGTATTGAGCAGCATTTGCGGATAATGTTCCACTGGCTCGACGGTATGTTTGACAAACAGTTCGGGAAATAAACGCATCATGGTTTTGCGGTTTTCCAGCATGTAGGAAACTCCAGATGGTGTGCGTAAATTGTCTTCCAACACATAGAAATCGTTTTCCGCAACCCGCACCAGATCGATCCCAGCGATGTGGGCATAAACCTGATTGGGGAGGTCGACACCGCGCATTTCGGGGCGATACAGTACGTTGTCCAGTACCTGATGAGCACTAATTACACCTGCCTTGATGATTTCCTGATCGTGGTAAATATCATGCAGAAAGGCATTAAGCGCACGCACCCGTTGCTTGAGGCCCCGTTCCATGCGTCGCCATTCTGTAGCACCAAAAATACGCGGCACAATATCGAACGGAATCAGACGTTCCGCCCCGCCCGTTTCGCCATAGACGGCAAAGGTGATACCCAGCCGTCGGAACAGTAATTCCGCTTCCGCGTTTCTGCGTTCCAACGTGCCATCCGGCAATTCTTTTAGCCAGTGTGCGTAGGGTTCGTAAATTTCGCGAACTGCCCCATTGTCGGCGTACATTTCGTTAAAATATTTTTTTAAAATTTTCGTATTCATATATAAATTTCGGCAAGAGTCATGCCATAAGAATATTGCATTATTTTGAGGCGGAATATAAGGACGCTAGAAGCGATCATAGCACTATATGGCGCAGTTGCGTTGTCTCGCCATTGAGGTTAATCCGAAATTTTCTTCAAAATATTTTAGGCGCTGTAGAAATGCTTGAGGATTCGGCTTCTACTTTGGAATCAATACTTAGAAAAGTTAAGTTTTTATGAGAAAGCCGTACTGTTTCCCGCCTTGCTCATCTCGTCGGTCCACTCACCAGGATATTGGGCTCGAAGGTATACCAATGCCGATCAAAGTAGGCTTCAAACCTGCCGGCAAAATCCATAGCGCCTATGGTTGGGTGGCATGCCAATGTCGCCTAAATAGCCGGTGCAGTATCGTGTAGCAATGTTCATGCAGCGACAGAAAACTATGAAGAGGTGGGTAATCACGGCAAATGCCGGTCTTCGCGTGGACGCGCCGCCATCCGGTCGGCCTCGCAATATCGGCTCCCCAATAGAAACAGCAGAGCCTCATCAGGCAGATTTGACACTGGCGTTTGGCTCGCCTGCGGGAAAAGCCACATCCGGCTGGTCAGTATCCTTCACGAGCGCATCGGCGGACAGTCTGAGCTGAGCTTGGGGGAGATTATACGGCTACACCAGTTACAAAATTGTCGCGATAGTCTGTGAGTGGAACGGGGGACTGTGATCAGGTGGTCTGGAAGGATCATGTCGGGGATGCGCGTGTAGTGCTTACTCAAAGGTAGGATCATTGGAGTCTGCTGCGGCAAGCGATCATAAGGCCATGACCGCCACCGTCCGTTACGCGTCCATCCTTGCCGCTGTCTCCGAGCTTATGTTCAGCGGTCTTACCAGTCTAGGTTGGGCAGCCGGCTGAACACCTGTCGCGTGCCTTCAGTCCATTGCTTGCCAAGCGCGCTGAAATATTCATCGCCCTCATCGAAGCGGCGACGCATACGTACTTCAAGACTGTGACATTGATAGCAGATCAGATCGATCGGCATGCCGACAGACATATTGCTGCACATCGTCGAATCGAACGAGACGAGGACACATTTTGCGGCATCGTTCAGCGAGGTTGAACGAGTGATGACTCTATCGATAATTGGCTTCCCATATTTGGTTTCCCCGGTCTGGAAATAGGGCGTCTCCAGGCTTGCCTCGATAAAGTTGCCCTGCGTATACAGCCGGAAAAGGCGAGGCGGCTCACCCGCGATCTGGCCGCCCAGTATGAACGAGGCGTTGAAGCGGACATTACCGGCTGCCATGTATTGCGCGTCGCGTTGATCGATGTCGCGCATGGCGTCCGACACCAGCATTGCGGCATCGAACATGGACTCAGCGGCCCATAAATTGGGCTCCCCCTCCTTGGCATTCCGCTGTTTGAGCATGCTGATGACAGCCTGTGTCGCGGCCAGATTGCCCGAACTTAATAGAACGATGACCCGGTCGCCAGCGCGTTCAAACACCGTCATCTTGCAAAAACGTGCAAAATTGTCGACCCCGGCATGAGTGCGCGAGTCCGACGCAAATATCAATCCGGTGTCAAGCATGATGCCTACACAGTAAGTCATGGGTCTATTTTTCCCTTATTCGTTTAAAAAATAATTCCTACAACACATGAATAGAAGTGTTTGCCGGGGGTGGCGTTGCAATTCTTGAGTATAAGTAGTTCAGCTTTAGGTCTGAAACCCCTTTCATTGCCAAAATACTGCCTCATTCCATACCACTGTGCTTTTGGCTGTATGATGGGGTTATGCTTTATTGCTGATAATACCTGACTACGGGGCTTTATCTGTACGTTGCCGAACATAGCAAGGGTGCTGTGTCAATTTTGGATGGCACCAATTGCAATTGATTTCCCTATGTTTCGTTACACTGTAGCTTCTTGCAGGTGCTCCTTAGATAGCGCGGGTTGTTGAACAAGCAGCATGATCTATGCTTCCGTTTTTACTTTGTAGCGCACGCGCTTTCATGGGGTTGCCCAAAATGAGTTTATAATGTTGCATAGTAAGCTCAACATGGTTGCGAAGGTTGTACCCCGTTTATTACTGCGATGAGATTCGACTTTGCGCCCCCGACCGACTGGAGTGATAAATATGCGCCGTCTGCTAATAAAACATGTAACCATTTACCAATACTCTGAAGCTGTAACCCTGCTGCCGCACAAATTGCTTTTACGCCCCCGTGAAGGGCGGAATATACGTATCGAATCGGCTGAGCTGGTTATTTCTCCAGCCTATCAACTGCAATGGCAACGCGACGTGTATGATAATGCCGTGGCCGAGGCAACTTTTTTTGAGCCGATCAACCAACTTTCGATCGATAGCCGTGTTCTGATCCAGCACTATGATGACAAGCCATTGGATTTTCTGGTGGCTGATTATGCGGTGTTGTTTCCTTTTCAGTACGATACCGCCGAGCGGGTTGATTTAGGGCCTTATCTATTAACGATTTTTGATCAAGACCGACCGTTTTTGAGTACGTGGTTACGGCAATTCTGGTATTCCGGCCAAGTAGTAGAAACCTATCTCCTGCTGGAATGGATCAATAAAGCGATCGCGACCGGATTCATCTATCAACATCGGGAGGAACCGGGCGTTCAAACACCGGCAACGACTTTGACCCGACGCACCGGCTCCTGTCGGGATTTTGCCACCTTGTTCATCGAAGCCTGCCACTACCTAGGCTTGGCTGCCCGCTTTGTCAGCGGTTACCTCTACTCGCCAACGCTCTCCCAGGGCCAAGGCGCAACTCATGCATGGTCAGAAGTTTACCTGCCCGGTGCCGGTTGGAAAGGCTTCGACTCTACATCCGGTCAAGTGGTTGGCAATCAACACATTCCTGTGGCTGTGAGTCGGCATCCTGAATTGGTTCCCCCTGTATCCGGCTCGTTTATAGCGGCCCCCAGCGCCAATCTTCAAGTCCCCGTAATGAGCGTATTGGTGGAGGTCGACGAAATCCCGGAGTAATTCCGGATAAAGTAGCAACCAGTCCGTGTTAAAAATGTTTTTGAATAAATCGGTTTTTCAGGAATCAAGTCACTGTTATAAAAATTAGGCATGACAGGCAATGTAAAATATGAGGCTTAAAAGTCAGTATAAATAACGAAAGTGTTTTGTCGCAAAGTTTAACTGAATAGAGTAAACCCCATCCTGCAGGCGAAGTTATCCTGCTAAAGCCATAAATTGCTTGTAAGCCGGTACATCTTTGCCAGTTATTGGAATACCCCGTTGTGGTTATTCCTTTTGCGATACAGCATTTCATTCTGTTAGAACGAAACTTACTTTAATACCGGCGTTAACCGTGGCAAGTAATTAGCTGTGATCATTACGCCAGCCAAAGTTTTGACCATGACAGCTAAAAATCAGCGTACCCAGAGTAGAATCACTCATTTGATTTCTCGTCTTAACCAAAGATAATACGGATGACTGAATTAAACTTTCGACATTACAATTTGCATGGCCATAAAAATTATGAATATTAAAATCGTTGCACTGTTACTTTTTACCGGTCTAATGTTAGCAGGCTGTAATAATCTAACACCTGTCTCAAGTTGTTCTTCTGCTGATGCACAAAAGATAATTGGTCAGCTTATTACTGAGCGGGCAGCAAAATTAACTGCTGATAAAAAGTATGACTATTATGATGGTTCGTTTGTATTCGGAGGGGTTAAAGTTAAAGCTTTGTTAGCTCAGCTTCAAATAGCAGTTGAAAATATTAATACCGTTAAAGAGGATTCAAACAACAAAAAGCTTTGCAGTGGAGTCTTAAAAGTTGCGATTCCGGCCAATATACTTGCTGATGCTAATCAAGCTAGAAAAATTCAACATGAACCAGAAATCGCTCTTTATGCCGAGCAGTTTAACATTGAAAACAGCGGCAATGTTTTCACTCAAGATATCGAATATAGAGTACAACTCATTGGTAAAAGTAAAGCGCAGCAGGTTGAGATTGAAGATGCCGGATGGGCGAATGTGCTTGATCAGATTATAACTTTTGCATTATTAAAGCCCACATTAGAAGTAAAGGATAATGTTCAGCTTGATGAGCAGCCCAAGCAAAATGTTGCGCGTGTAAAATCACAGCTAGAACAAGAAAAACCAGAGGCGGAGCAAGCAAAATTAGAAGATGATAAGC
The DNA here is from genome assembly GCF_036845245.1 of Methylobacter sp. NCBI lineage: Bacteria > Pseudomonadati > Pseudomonadota > Gammaproteobacteria > Methylococcales > Methylococcaceae > Methylobacter > Methylobacter sp. Next base: position 39,725 of record NZ_DAIUEH010000016.1, on the reverse strand, counting down.
TTAGAGCTACGCTACAAAAGCAGGGGTTAGAAAAATTAAACAAAGAATTGTTGGAAGCGGAACAGGTTAAAAAAGAGATGCTTCAAGAACAAGCTTCTCAACAAGCGGCTACGCAATCATCTGCTCCCACTACAAAACAAATTTCTCCAAGTTTTAATTGCAGTAAAGCCAGCAAACCAACGGAAGTTACAATTTGTGCTCATTCAGACTTGGCTGCTTTAGATGTAAAAAACAGGGATCTCTATGATAAAGCAAAATCCATAAACGCTACCGCTACAAAAGAAATCTGGAAAGAATCCATTAAATCAAAATATGCATGTGGAACGGATGTTGGCTGTATCAAAGAAAGTTATAACCAGTCGATTAAACATTATGAGTGTGTTGGTGCTGGTAAAACTCCGGATTGTGCCGTTGATAGTGTTGATCAATAAACTGAGAGAAAAAGATACTCGCGTATTTTCCCCTGTAGATCAGTAATTAAATCTTATATAGTAGTCATAAACTGACGATCAAGCATTTGCTATATCGAACTTCCTCCATTCAATCCCAGCTGCTGTCCATGAAAAGCAGCTGGTCTGTTCACGATAATTCAGTATGAAAACCCTCAAAAGGCACGGATCGATTGCGTGCGGAATTGATTTTGGAACATCGAACACAACGATAGCCATTGCCCAAGGCAATGATGAGCAAATAACATTGGTTCCAGTAGAAGACGAGCATTTAACCATACCTTCGACCATTTTTTTTCCGACAGAAACGCCAACCGTTGTCTTTGGCCGTAAAGCCATTAAGGCTCATATCGCTCAAGAAGACGGCCGGTTTATGAGAAGTTTTAAGCGGGTGCTTGGTACGTCCCTCATGAAAGAAGGAACCCATATCAGCGGAAGAAAAACAAAATTTGAAAATATTATCGGCCATTTTATTGAAGATATAAAAAATAAAGCAGAGTTATTGGCTGACAGAGAAATTCAACATGTAGTTGCCGGTAGGCCGGTGCATTTTGTCGACGGCAATGACAAAGCAGACAAGGAGGCAGAAGGCCAACTCGAAGCCATATTCGCATCAGCCGGTTTTAAAAATATTCGCTTTCAATATGAACCCATTGCCGCAGCGTTTGCGCATGAATTAACGATGGGCGATACAGAACGCTTGGCGGTCGTTATGGACATTGGCGGCGGTACATCCGACTTTACGATTATGAAGTTATCGGAGCGCTATATTACCAAACAGGATCGCCAAGAGGATATTCTGGCTAATGCAGGGGTTCGGGTCGGCGGTAATGATTTTGATCGAGCATTGAGCATGAAATGCTTTATGCCGCTATTAGGGCTGGGCTCCCTTTGGGGCTCGAAAGGGCTGGGTTTCCCAATAACGCCTTTTTTCGATCTTTCAGAATTGAGCAAAATTCAGTACATGTATACGCAAAAATATAAAAGGGATTTAAAGGAGTTAATCAGTCAATCGAATGACAAGATCCTTACCCGTAGGCTGCTGTCAATTGTAGAGGAAGAGCAGGGGCACACCTTGATGTCTGTCGTGGAGGAAACCAAAATTCACCTTAGCTCATCTGAGCAAACAACGGCTGATCTTTCGTTCATTGAAGCCGATTTGCAAGCGCATATCGATCGGACACAATTCGAGGATAGTCTGTATGGTAATCTTGAGAGCATCCAAAAAACCGTTAATGACTGCATTGTCATGGCGGGGGTAAACGCGGACGATGTTGCTCTCGTCATCCTGACCGGCGGCGGTACCGCTATTCCGTTGATTCAAAAAATCACTCGTCGCATATTTCCATATGCCGAAATAGCTGATAGCAATCGTTTATCAAGCGTTGGGTTCGGTTTAGCGTGTGACGCCAAGCGGTATTATTTAGGATAACAGAGTCGGTGTTTTCCGCTTTATTCAGTGCACTGGAATTAGAAGGGCGTTTTTGATGAATCCCGCGCCAGGGTGCGATGGTATAATGCCTGATCTAAATTAAGGCTAACAAATGACTGAGAACAACAATCAACCCATGGAATTACACCCACTTTGCACTTATTTTCCACGGATGTCTGAGGATGAATTTAATGCGCTTAAAGATAATCTTCAGCATAACGGACAAACACACCCTATTTACACACTGGACGGCATGATCCTTGATGGCGGCAACCGCTATCGTGCGCTATCTGAACTGGGCATTGATCCCGTAATGATCGAATACACCGGCTCTAACCCGACACAATTCATCTTATCGTCAAATTTACTTCGTCGGCACTTAACGCAAGGCCAGTCTGCGGCCATCGTGTCGGCTTCTCAAAGCTGGGTCAATGCTCAGGCGGCCTCCCATTCAGGAAATACTGCGCAATTAGACACTGCAACAGCCAGGGCTAAACAGTCTGGGGTAGGGCACCGCACGCAACAGCTAGCAGACAAATTGATTAAGGAAGCTCCGGCAGAGTTGGTAAAGGAAGTTATCGATGGCAAAAAAAGTTTGAATAAAGCCATTAAAGAGATCTCGCCGCCAAAGATTGTAGCACCAAAGCCCGTTCCGGTTGCTGAGGAAAGCCAAGAAACTCAGTCGAGCGAGACTGTCGGGTTGAACAGCATAGTTGACGAACAGCAAGGTGCGGACGCTGACAATCATGTCATGCTGAAAGTGTTTGAATCTGACGATAGCGTTTCAGAGTCGATTGACGAAGTTAATAAATTAACTGAACTGAATAAGATTTTAAACGTGCGCATCAATGAATTGGTCGCTGAGAAAGAAGAAGCGATTAAGACGGCTAACTACTGGAAGGATAAATTCTTAGCGCTCGAAGCAGAGCTGAATCAGGGAATTACAACGTAATTTCAATTATTTAGACTTAACCTGATAGTGATTTATTAGAAACATCGATCAGGTTAAATTCAGCGGCCCCGTTGTTTATTCGAGACGGTTTTCTATTGAATGTCATCGTTAAAATCCGACAGTCACCATTTCCCGAGGAAAAAGGCGGGGCAAATTTGAAAAAATAGCCTGCTTTAAAGAATTACAACTTTATGAAAAGTCACATTCGCGACCTCATTCTCAAGGCCACCGGAGCCGATGCTGCCTTTGAAATCGAGGTCATTCAGCGCCTGTGGAGCGGTTATGGCGAAATCGTGCGCTATGGTTTAACGGGCGGTGACAGACGCAGTGTGATCGTTAAGCATGTGAAGCTGTCGGTTCAGAGCCGCCATCCGTGCGGGTGGAATACCGATGTATCGCATCGGCGCAAAATGCGTTCCTACCAGATCGAAACAGCCTGGTACGGGAATTGGAGCCAGCGTTGTGACACGGCATGTCGTGTACCGACCTGTTTGGTGTTCGAATCGTTCGGTGACGAGGTACTGATTGTGTTGGAAGACCTTGACGTCGCCGGGTTTCCGTATCGCCGTTCGGTCGTCCGGGATGACGAGATGCGCACCTGTTTGAACTGGTTGGCGAATTTTCATGCGACCTTTATTGACGAGCAACCTGAAGGCTTATGGCCCATGGGGACTTATTGGCACTTGGAAATTCGGCCTGACGAACTGCAAGCATTGAACGACATCGCCTTGAAAAATGCCGCATCGGCAATAGACCAAAAATTGCGCGATAGCCCTTATCAAACCTTTGTCCACGGAGATGCCAAATTGGCCAATTTTTGTTTTTCCGTTGATGGCAGCCGCGTCGCGGCCGTGGATTTTCAATATGTCGGCGGTGGATGCGGGATCAAGGACGTGGCTTACTTTATCGACAGTTGCCTAAATGAAGACGAATGCCAACGTCAGGAGAGCCAGTTGCTGGACGTTTATTTTCAGGCGCTGAAACAAGCCATTAAGACCAAACAAAAAGCCGTCGATGCCGAAGCTGTCGAGCAAGATTGGCGAGCGCTCTACCCAGTGGCCTGGACCGATTTGCACCGTTTTCTGAAGGGCTGGAGTCCAGGCCATTGGGACGCCAATAGCTACAGCGAACGTCTGGCACGCGAAGTCATCGCGCAGTTACAGAATAATCGAAGGAAATAAGATGCGTTTGTCCACAGAGGATCTGTTTTTGCTCAGCCAATGCGCTATCTCGGCCGCTTATCAGGCAGGGCATGTGATTGCCACATATTCACAACGTTCCGTCGCCGTAAACATCAAAGACGGCGGCGCCAGCCTGGCTGCTCAGGTGGTGACGGAAGTCGATCACTTGAGTCAGGACATCATCCTACAAATTTTACAGCCGACCTGCGCGATGTTCGATTTGGCCTTGCTAACGGAAGAAAGCCCGGACGACTGTGAGCGCCTGCGCAAAGATTTTTTCTGGTGCATCGATCCATTGGATGGTACCTTGCCGTTCATTGAATCGGTGCCGGGCTATTCGGTGTCCATCGCATTAGTCTCCCGCGATGGCATTCCAATGATAGGCGTGGTTTATGATCCTCTGGCACAAACACTTTATCACGCCATTAAAGACCAAGGCGCTTGGTATAACAATCAAGCGTTAAAGTTGGCGGCAACACTATCATCGATGGAGCAAACATTGACCTTCATCACCGATAAAAGCTTCGCCCAAGATCCGCTTTATCAAACTACTCTGGTCGAGCTGGAGCGCATAGCCTCAGATTTGGGTCATGTCAGTGCGACCATGTGGCTCCAAGGCGGCGCGGCGATGAATGCCTGCCAAGTTCTGAATACCCCGGCAGCATGCTATTTCAAATTTCCCAAACCGCAATTAGGGGGAGGCAGCATCTGGGATTATGCGGCGACCGCCTGCCTGTTTCACGAAGCCGGCGCACCTGTTAGCGATATTCATGGCAATCCGTTGGCGTTAAATCCTACTGGATCAACGTTTATGAATCATTGCGGCGTTTTGTACTGCGCCGATCAATCCATTGCCGATCAGGTGATGCGGTTTTATAAGGGGCTGACACAAGAATGAATACGGCGGCGTTACCCAAGTTAGAAGTCGGATCATCCGTCCTTGCCCTCAAACGGATTCAGAATTTAGCAACTGTAACAGGGAGACACACTTTAATAATAAATGATCAGATCTATCGCGAACTTTCCAGACTCCCTGAGCGTGGATTCGAGAAAGTTAATTACTGGAATATGCAATTATCGGCCAAGCACATATGAACAGCGAATCAGCTATTATACAAAGTTCTGTATTGTATCTTTCTCATGGAGGCGGCCCTTTGCCCCTGCTGGGGGATAAAGGCCACCAGAACATGGTGAATTTTATTAGAGAGGTTGCTCCACAGCTTGTAAAGCCTTCAGCTATTTTAGTCATTAGCGCGCATTGGGAAGAGAGTAAGCCAACCATTACCAGCGGGAAGTCTCCTTCATTGATTTATGATTATTATGGGTTTCCTAAAGCGTCCTATGAAATTGAATATCCCGCACCAGGTGCTCCTGAGCTAGCGAATAAGATTTTTAATCTCTTAGGAAAAGCGGGGATTGAAGCAAAACTAGACGACCAGCGTGGATTTGATCACGGTTTATTTGTGCCTTTAAAGATGCTGTATCCGGAGGCAAACATTCCTTGTGTTCAATTGTCACTGGTAAACAGCTTGCAGCCGGAAGAGCATATTCAGATGGGTAAAGCCTTAGCTGATTTGAGAAAAGATAACGTTCTTGTTATAGGTTCTGGATTTTCATTCCATAATCTCAAAGAATTTTTTATGCCATCGACAAAAGAAGCCAAAGCTATGAATGAGTCCTTCGAGCAGTGGCTGATTGAAACCTGCTCAAGCAGTCATTTTACTGAACAGGAACGGGAGCAACGGTTGAGAAATTGGCATGCGGCGCCTGCTGCAAGCTACTGCCATCCAAGAGCAGAGCACTTATTACCGTTACACGTTTGTTATGGTGTCGCCGGTTCAGCGGCAAAAAAAGTATTTCAATTTGAAATCATGGGAAAAATGGCGAGTGCATATCTTTGGTAAATCGGCTTAATTATTTACAGACAGTAATGAAATAAAAGCAACGCCCAATGTCTGAAATTAAGTATTCGATTGAAGCCCACGCTTACGATATTGTTGGCGTGGCCGCCCATGATTTTTGGGTCTTAAGAGATGAAAAAGGCAAGGTTTTAGGTCAATTGCATGGACTGGCAACGAATATTGAAAACAAGATAAAGCCGATAGGTATTATGGGCGATAAGCTGAAATTTTATCACTTTGGTTCTCGCGCTATCTTATTGGGTTTAAACCCGAATTGTGATTTGAATTATATAAAGGCAGGTCAAAAATCAAAGCCGATTTTTTCCGGTAGCTCAGCTGATGTATTAGACCGATGGGACAATGCCGTTAAAGCCCTCCCTTATCTGAATGATCTTGAAGTGCCTTATACGCCTTTTGCAATTCTTGGATTAGCTCCTATCAACAGTAACACCGCCTATACATTATTAGGTAAGCTCATGGGCATACCTGTGCATAATTTTTCGGGTTACTGGCAACCGGGATTGCGAAACATCCATAAACTTCTGACTTCTTCGCAGCTGGAATCCATGAGATATCCTCAAGAACTACCGGATATTGTTTGATTGGGCCGAGCGTGTGTTAGTTAATGACTAAGCAAAACTTATCAGGTAACGATAAAAATCCGGAAAAACTGGATGCCGATTGGATGGAGCAGATGCTACTAAGACAATGATAAGCAATAATTGTTGATAAATTTCGAGGCTCTTTACTGACAAAACCTGCAAATTTCTTACGCCTTTGACAAGGTGGGTCCAGAACGCAGGCACAGAGTCGAGTCGGCGATTCAAGGGTTAAAGTCGATGAGTGCAGGTCACTTATTCGTTTGAAACTCGGTCAAAAACTTCCCATAGCCGGCGGCTTCCATGTCTTCTACAGGAATAAACCGTAATGCAGCTGAGTTAAGGCAATATCTGAGCCCCGTTGGTTTCGGGCCATCATTGAATACATGACCCAGATGTGAGTTACCATAACGGCTGCGAACTTCCGTGCGTGGAAACAGCAGCAGAAAATCCTTTTTTTTAACGATATTCTCAGGCACTAGCGGACGAACAAAGCTGGGCCAGCCTGTTCCTGAATCATATTTATCCTTAGATGAAAAGAGGGGTTCGCCGCTGACCACATCGACATAAATACCTTCCCGTTTTTCATCCCAGTAGGCATTTTTAAAGGCCGGTTCCGTGGCTTCTTCTTGCGTCACCTGATATTGCAAAGGCGTTAGCGTTTTCTGTAAAGTTTCATCAGATGGTTTACTGTATTGCGCATTACTTTCCTCAGCATGACTGCTTATTGGGAACACGGCGACAATCATTAAAAAGAATATACTTGCTTTCATGGCATCTTTTCCCGCTATTAAGTAAAGCTCTTGATTTGATTTTATCTTATAGCGTTAAGAGACCTCAAGTAAGAGGTTTATATAACCAAAGGCAATTATTGAGCCTGATAGGCAGGCAAAACGACTCAAAATAAGGCAGGCTATTGTTCAATGATGTTACTCGATTTTTCTCTGTACCAAATGGTGTCTATTGCTCTAGTGTTCGTCTGGACCGGCTTTGTTCGGACAGGACTTGGTTTCGGTGGTGCCGCATTAGGATTACCACTCATGTTATTTATACATAATAATCCACTGTTATGGTTGCCGATCATCAGCGTGCATTTACTGTTTTTTTCCGGCTTAACGCTGCTTAACCGCTTGCATAATGTCGACTGGCCGTATTTGCGCTATTCCTCGATTTACATTATTCCTGCCGCCCTCATAGGCGTCTTTGGACTATTGAATCTACCGGTTTTATGGCTGAATAGCTTTATTTATTCGATTACTTTGTTTTATGGTTTTACCTGGTTACTGAACAGAGGCATTAACAGTCAACACGTTTGGGCGGATAGGGCGCTGTTAATTTTAGGAGGATATATTGCCGGGATTTCCTTGACCGGAGCACCACTGATGGTCGCTGTCTATATGCGTAATGTCAGCCAATACAAGTTGCGAGACACCTTGTTTGTATTATGGTTCATCTTGGTCAGTATCAAAATGACGACGTTCATTGTCCTATCCGTTGATTTGCATTTTCTAACTGCACTGACGCTTTTACCCATTGCCGCGGTAGGGCATATACTGGGATTGAAAGCTCATAACGCTATTATACGCAATGACTTGCTATTTAAACGCTGGATTGGCGGCGGCCTGGTAACCGTGAGTTTGTTTGGGTTGTGGCAGTTATTTAGCAAATTTGCTCAGGACTTTTCATGAATGAAAAAATGAAAATTGATGATTAACCATGATCTGTTGTTATCTGGAAACTGTTTTTTACGCGCGTTGCCATGTTATCCAGCCTAGTAAATTATCGTAAAAGGTATTCTTATCAACTAAAGTTGAAAATAGAGTATGCTTCCTAAACCAAAATAGTAAACGAGGTACCGAGATGCGATTTGTAGAAGAAGCAACGGTGTCGAGCGTTCTACGTATGCAGGACCTGATTCCAGTGATGCGACAGAATGTGATTGATTTCTCGCTGGGTCGAATCGCTCAACCGCCCCGCCGAATGTTTGAAGTTCAAACACTCGATGGCTGTTTCGGGAGTATGCCGGCAGCAAGCGCGCAGGCTTTGGGAGCCAAGCTTGTTACATTCTACCCAGGCAAAATGCCGAGAAGAATCTACCAGCGGTTATAGCGGTGATTGTGCTGTTCAGGCCTGACCCGGCGAACCGTTGGTGGTTCTGGATGGCCACTTAATTACCGAGATGCGAACCTCAGCCGTCACTGCGACCTATATCGACGCCATTGCTGCACAATGTGAAGACCCTCGCGATCTTGGGTGCTGGTACACAGGACAGAAGACATATTGAAGCCTTATCTCACGTCCGGAAGTTCGAGGAAATCCACATTAATGCTGGTCTACGACAAATTGGGAGGCAAAGTCTAATCCGCCTATTAGATGAATACGGAGTTATTGTCCAAATCAAAAACTGAATTATCTTTTCCATCCCTAAACTGATTGAGTATTTAACCACTGTAACAAGCAGACTGAGCCGATTAAGATGGTTCATTTGTAATGAGTTCAGATTTAACCAGATATTTAAGCTTGGAAGCGCCTTAAATTACAGTGACAACTAGGTAGATTATGGGACAAGAAGCTGAAGAATTAGATCAAATCGAAACGGTGACTCTGAACCATTATAACCAGAATGCCGAAGCGTTTTGGAATGGAACAAAAGACCACGATGTAATTCAAAATTATGAAGCCTTTTTAGCACCGTTTCCAAAAGATAAAAAGCTGGATATTTTAGACCTTGGATGCGGGCCGGGAAGAGATGTTAAATATTTCCAGTCATTAGGCCATAGGCCGGTAGGTCTGGATGGCAGTGAAGTCTTTTGCGAGATGGCTCGCAGTTATACGGGGTGTCAAATTCTTCACCAGAAGTTTCTTAGCCTGAAATTGCCCGCGCACGCTTTCGACGGTATTTTCGCCAATGCGTCCCTGTTTCATGTTCCCAGTCAGGAACTGCCACGAGTGCTTAATCACTTAAATGCTGCATTAAGGCCGGGCGGTGTTTTATTTTTATCTAACCCTCGTGGCAATGGTGAGGGCTGGTCAGGACAACGATATGGTCATTATATGCAAGTGGATTCCAGCAAGAAGTTTATCGAGGCAGCAGGATTTAAAGTGATCGACTATTATTACCGGCCTTTAGGCAAACCCAGTCATGAGCAACCCTGGTTAGCGGTTGTGGCAATTAAGCCGCCCTGATAATAGTTCAGTATTGGCTCCACCATAGCCACCCCGACACCTACCCCAAGCGTCAAATTGGAAGAGAAATTCACTATGAATACATTCAAAAGCCGTCGCCGGAGTTTTATCAAAAATGCAGGGGCTTTAGTTATTGGAAGTACCTTGCCTGTCAGCCTGGTTGAATTGGCTTTTGCGAAGAGTGACAAAAACGTTAAGGGAAAAAGAGATAAGAGTGGCACTCATATTCCAGCATCTGCACTACCAACACCCGTATTGCTTGAATCTTATGACTCTCTTTCAGGCTTCACATTCGCAACAAACAGCACGCATGCACTTGTAAATACAGGACAGTTACAAGGTTCAGGCACCATTCAAATGAACGGCAACGGTGTAAGCGCAAGTTTGAGCGCAAATAAAACGGTGTTGGCATCAGTAGATCCGACTACGCTGGGCACACTATGTTTTGCAGTCTATAAAAATCCTGATGCTGATTCAATAACGCAGGTTAAGAGTTATAGCCTTGCATTAACCCGTACCGCACAAGAAAGTTTGAGCTTGTGGACTGACGGACCCACTAGATTTCATTCGGGTTGGCGCTGGATAGCAGCAAATATAAATGAGTTTCCTGTCACTAAGGCCGCTGGCGTCGGTTCATTACAAGCTAAAGTTTCAGCCAATCAATCCTCTCCCTATAACGCACAAGTTCTTTATGACTGTCTGTATTACAATGCAAACGGCCGACCTACAATAGTCCCAACCTTTGACGATATTTACGATACAACCTATACAACGGTTTTCCCTATATTTCAATCGCTGGGCATAGTAGGAACCTGTTACGTGCCAATTGATTTTATTGGCAAACCGAACAGAATGACGCTTGCGCAATTGCAAGAGCTCTATGATGCCGGATGGGATTTAGCTTGCGATAGCACGCGTGATGACTCAAAAACAGTGCTGGACAACACAACCACAGCGCTTGCATCTATTAATGCAAATAGGGATTTTGCTGTTAGTCATGGGTGGACTCGCGCTAAAGATCATCTATGCTGGACTCACGGGCTTTGGAATGAGGTTACGGCCGATGCTTTTACCAAGGCAGGATATTTGACAGGGCGGACTACTGAAGGGCAGAGCGTTTATGATAGGTTTGGCTTGGGTAATACGGGCATTACTGTCCCTGGAATGGGATTTACAAATACCACTCCAATAACAAAAGCCACCGCACGGCTGACAGAGATTCTGTTACGGGGATCGACTCAGTTTTTCTTGCACCACGATGTTAAAACATCCCCAAGCGGCATGGGTTGGCAAGCGTCGGTTTTTTCTGATTTTTATACTAACTACGTTCATTCGCAACGACTGGCTGGAAATCTTGACGTTTTAACTGTCTCACAGTGGTATGCTCGCTGCGGTTCCGCCACTGTTCCTTGATATTTTTTGATTAAATACTTAACTCCGCCAGTCTTTTGCCATATTTGATGAGTTTTTGACACAAAAGCCGGGCTCACTTGATATAGATCGCTGACTTCACGACACGCAGGCGTAAGCTTATCCGGATAAGGAGTGGGCGTTTTCTGTTATTTCAGTTTTTCAGCAAAAATCGATTTCGTGAATTCAATTATTAATTGCTTAACATTTTATAATGATAAATGGCCACGTTTTAAGCTAAGCCCATCAATTTTCGCTGGAATTCGAGCTTGGATTCTATAAGGATGTGTTTAAGAAAGTGTCCTGTTTTAAAAAACCTTCATTCCCTCGCTCTTCTTGGTTATAAAGAGGAGGGAAGAAAGCCGTATAGCTATGCTGTTGGTTTGGTTCGTGCTGCAACAGAATTACCTTCTTTTAACTGCTCAGCATAAAACTCTTTAACCGCTTTCGGGTCAAACGTTAAAAAAGTACCGCCTGATTCAAAATGCTGAATAAAAACTTTGCCTACCGCATAAGTTGATGCTCCTGCAATAATCGGCATACTGACTGCGCCCAATGTAGTGCCGACAAATGGAATGATTTTAATTGAGCTTGCGAGTATTGGGGATAATGAGGAGGAAAATCCGCCGCCGGTTAAGGCGCCTAGAATATTTTTACCTTTATTTTGCATGAATTCAATGTCGTAAAGGTTGCTCAAGCGTCTTAGCATGTCGAGCTGGATTCCGGTAACGGCTATAAAGTCGAACATCGGAATGGGGACAATTCCTGCGGCCATGGCGCAATACATACTTGTTTGCACTATGCCCTGTGCATCTTCAGTTTTATCGTTTACTACGAGCGTATTTTCAGACATTATTACCTCCAAAATGATTTAAGTTCAGCGTTGTTCTCACTAAAAATGATACTACTACACTTTGCCAAAGATTCAAAACTTTAGACAGAGTGTGAGTGGAACGCTAACACATTTTCAATGCGGCTTTAAGAAATTTTTAATAATTAACTGTGACAAACCATGTTATTTTAATCACAATTACTACGTAATAGTACGTAAGAAATATGTGTAATTAAATACATTGGAGTGTAGCAATGGATAAAAAATTGGTTCAAAGCGTTTTTTTGAGTGTAAGTCGAGCTTTTCCGCAGAATACGGCCATTAGTGAGCCGAATCGAAATATCTCCTTTGAACAATTAAACCAGTGTGCTGATCAAGCTGCATTGCAAATAGCTGAGCATGATATAAAAAATGGCGATGTTGTAGGTTTGCTAATTGGAGCAAGCATCGATTACGTCATTGCGATGTTGGCGGTATTGAAAGTCGGTGGGATTTTCATGCCACTGGATCCGGAGACACCGAAGAAAAGGCTGGAGTTTATTATTGATAAAACGGCGCCCAAGCTGATTATCACTAATAAACCCGAGTTTGCTGAGATAGTATCCGATTATTCCGTAGCGGTCACAATGTTGGCGGCACCACAGCAGAAAACCGCTTTAGAGCCCGAGGTGGTCGTCGACGGCAATGACAGCGCCTATATTGTATTTACATCAGGATCGACCGGCTTTCCCAAAGCCATTGAAGGTCAGCACAAAGGCTTAAGTCACTTTATTCATTGGGAAATGAAAACGTTTGAGTTGACCGAAGCCACACGCGTGGGCTGGTTAGCGCCGCCTACCTTCGACGTAAGTTTACGCGATATTTTCGTACCGTTGCTGTCGGGCGGTACTTTAGTTATTCCCGATGCAGAGTTGCGCAAAAAAACCTCATACTTGCCGACTTGGTTGGCTGACAATAAAGTGACTTTACTGCATTGCGTACCGTCGCTTTTCCGGATGCTGACCAAAGAATTTCAAGATACCGCCAATCTTAACGCTTTGCCTGATTTACAAAGAATACTGCTCGCCGGCGAGCCGCTTTACGCTAAAGATGTAACGGCTTGGCGCGAGCTGTTCGGCGAGCGGATTGAGTTGGTGAATATCTATGGCCCTTCCGAAACTACGTTGGCAAAAGCGTATTATCCGATCAAAACCTTACCTGCCCAGCCGCAGGCCATGATTCCAATCGGTCAAGCCATCGCCAACAGTGCGTTGTTGATCATAAAAAACGGCCGCTTGTGCGCTATTGGCGAGATCGGCGAAATTTATATTAAAACGCCGTTCCGGAGTAAAGGCTATTACGGCGATCCTGAATTAACAGCGGCGGTTTTCGTACAAAACCCGCTGCATCAAGACAGTGAAGATATTGTCTACAAAACCGGCGACTCGGGACGTTATTTGCCCGATCACAGTGTCGAATTTTTAGGCCGTCAGGACAATCAAGTCAAAATAAACGGCGTTCGTATCGAGCTGGCCGAAATCGAACAAGCGGTTTTGATGCATGATGCGATTCGACAAGCCGTCGTCATTGCTCACGCAGTCGATAAGCAAGACAAGGTGCTGGTCTGCTATTTTGTTGCGCGTACTCCACTGAGCAATGACGCCTTACGCGAGCATTTACGCCAATGGTTGCCGTCTGCCATGCTGCCGACTTTTTTTGTGGCATTGGCGGAAATGCCGTTGAACTTACACGGCAAGGTCGACAGAAAAGCGCTGCCAAAACCGGATGAATTGCTTTACGCCGAGCATTATCAAGCGCCCGAAAACGAGATAGAAATTGAATTGGTCAGGCAATGGCAGCAGTTGTTGGGACTGAATAAAATCGGTGTAACGCATGCGTTTATCGATATGGGCGGCGATTCATTAAAAGCCATGCGCATGGTTTCCGGCATTTATAAAGCCTTCAATGTCGACATCAGTTTAAAGGATTTTTTCGCCGAGCCGACTGTACGTCAATTAGCGCGCTTGATTGCAGCGGCTAAAACAGCTGAAAAATATGCGATCCTGCCTGTGCCGGAAGCGCCGGACTATGCGGTATCGCATTCGCAAAAACGCTTGTGGCTGATGGATCAAATGCATATCGATTCGGTCGCTTACAATCTCCCGGAAGCCTTGCTGATTACAGGCGAGCTGAATATCCCGGCTTTACAAAAAGCATTGCAGACGCTGGTGCAGCGGCATGAATCCTTGCGTACCTGTTTTATCGAGCGAAACGGCGAACCCCGACAAATAATAGAAGACATCCGGGTCGAATTGGCAGTCTTCGATTTGAGCGCATTCCCCGATCCCGAAGCGCAAGCCCTAATCCATGCTGATGAGGATCTACGGCACACATTTAATTTGCAGCGCGCGCCGCTGTTCCGGACCAGCCTGCTGAAACTGGCGCCGCAACGCCATGTATTGCTGTTCAATATTCATCATATTATCAGCGACGGCTGGTCATTAGGCGTTCTGACACGGGAATGGATGTCCATTTACCAAGCTTTGCGCAACGGACAAACGCTGTCGCCGGCGCCGTTGAATATCCAATATAAGGATTATGCCGCTTGGCAAAATCACTACCTTGAGTCTCCCGACGCGTTAAAACATCGGCACTATTGGCTCACGCAATTATCCGGCGAGTTGCCGGTACTGAACATGCCGACCGATTATCCGAGACCGGCGGTGCAAACCTTCAACGGCGCGACATTGCATTTCAAGCTGCCGGATTTTGCGCTGCAACAATTCAAAACGCTGTTGAATGCGCGTCAGGCCAGCCTGTTCATGGGCCTGTGCGCGGTCGTGAAGATTTTATTGTACCGTTACACCGGCCAGCAGGATTTGATTCTGGGTACGCCGGTCGCGGGACGCGGGCATAACGACCTGGACGACCAGTTGGGCTTTTATGTCAATACGCTGGCGTTGCGCGACACTATCGATCCGGAACAATCGTTTGCCGCATTGGTCGACCAAGTCAATGCGACCGCGATTGCTGCGTTCGATCATCAGCTATATCCGTTCGACATGTTGGTTAACGACTTGACGATTCAGCGCGATATGAGCCGTTCACCGGTTTTCGACGCGATGCTGGCTTTGCAAAATAACGAAACCGGCATAACGACTGTCGACGGTTTAAGCATTGAACCGTTCACCCGGGAAAATCACTGGGATATTAGCCGTTACGACCTGCTGTTTCATTTTAGCGAAGCGGCAGACGGCTTGGAGTTGGATCTTAATTTCAATCCCGATTTGTTTGCCGAAACACGGATGCAGCGCTTAGGCAGTCATATCCTGCAATTGTTTGACAGTATCTTACAGCAGCCGGACTGTGCCGTGGCCAAGCTGCCGATACTGACCGCCGTCGAGCAGCAACGGCTGGCAAGCTTTAATCCTGCTTGCGCCGAGAGTGCCGATAGCATGACCATTGCCGATGTGTTCGAGCGGCAAGCGACATTAACGCCGGATAACGACGCGCTGGTTACGCCGGAATACACGCTAAGTTATCAGCAGTTAAATGGCCAAGCCAATCAATGCGCCAAGCGTTTGCAAACTTTAGTCCCCGAGCGTGCCGTCATTGCTGTTTACAGCGAGCGCGTCGATACTGTGTTGTTACTGGCTTGTGCAAAAGCGGGCGTGGTGTATTTGCCGATCGATGCCGGTTTGCCGGTGCAACGCATTCAGTTTATGTTGGCGCAAAGCGGCTGCCACATCCTGCTGCATAGGCCTCAAACACGCGTGCCTGCGGCATTGTCGTCCGCTTATCCTTGTTTGGTATGGGAAGGGGAGGTTGATTCCGAACTGGATGTAATTAATCCAAAGCGTGAAATCCGGGCCGACGATGTTGCTTACATTCTGTACACATCCGGGTCAACAGGGCAGCCAAAAGGCGTTAGAGTCAAGCACGACGGTTTTGTGAATATGGCGTTAGCCCAAGTTGAAGGTTTTTTTGTATCGGCCGGTGACCGGGTATTGCAATTTGCATCGGTGGCTTTCGATGCGTCGTTATCCGAAGTTTTTATGGCTTTATTCAGCGGTGCCGGCTTGGTGACTATCGACCAAGAGACGATAAACGATACCGCCGCATTTATCGATTATCTGGTGCGTTACAAAATCACCCACCTGACCTTGCCGCCGGTTTATTTGCAAGCCTTGCAACGGCAAGCGATGCCGGCCTTAAAAACCTTGATTACCGCCGGCGAAGCCCCGCATATCGACGATGCACTGCATTATGCCCGCGACTGCGCTTATTTCAATGCATACGGGCCGACAGAAGCCTCGGTATGCGCTTCCTTTTATCGTGTCGATCCGCAATCTGACTATCGTCAACGCATCCCTGTCGGCTCAGCGCTTCCGAATCTGGCGATTTATGTGCTCGATGAAGCGCTTAATCAGCAGCCTGTCGGTGTAGCGGGTGAAATTTATATCAGCGGTATCGGCGTAGCGAAAGACTATGTCAATTCGCCTGAATTAACCGCGGCAAGTTTTGTCTCGCTGCCACAGCTTTGCCCGATGACGCTTTATAAAACCGGCGATCTAGGTTGCTGGAACGAAGCGGGCCAGCTGGAATACTTAGGCCGTAAAGATCAGCAAGTCAAAGTGTCCGGGTATCGCATTGAAACAGCTGAAGTGGCTTACGCGTTACGGCAATTTCCGGAGATCGAGCAAGCCGTCGTTACCGTACAAAAAGACAGTCGGGAACAAAATGCGTTATGCGCTTACTACACCCGCGCCGAAAAAGTTGAACTATGGCCGTCGATTGCCGAATTTTATGTGTATGACGACATCGTTTACCGGAGCATGGCGACCGATCATGCCCGCAACGACCGCTATCGCGCTGCGTTTGCCAAAGTGTTGAAAGGCAAGACCGTCGTCGAAATCGGTCCCGGCCCCGAAGTGATTTTGAGCCGCTTGTGTCTTGAAGCCGGAGCCGAGAAGATTTACGCGATCGAATTGCTCGAGGAAACTTATCGCAAAGCGCAGCAAACCCTGAAACGCTTGGGCCTGGAAGATAAAATCCAGCTGTTGCACGGCAATGCGATGACAACGGAACTGCCGGAACAAGTAGATTATTGCATTTCCGAGATCGTCGGCGGTATCGGCGGTTCCGAAGGCGCGGCAAAAATCATCAATTCGGCGCGGCGTTTTTTACGCAATCCGCAGAATATGCTGCCGGTACGCAGCTTGACCAAAATTGCCGCGATTCACTTGCCTGAAAGCGACTTCGATTTCCATTTTTCGGCCATTGCCGCTCATTATGTCGAACGCATTTTCAGCCAGACCGGCTACCCGTTCGACCTGCGGCTCTGCCTGAAAGGGCTGCCTGACAGTGCAATCATATCCAACGCCGATGTGTTTGAAGATTTGGATTACACCCGGGACATTCTGTTGGAAACCGAGCATGACATAGTCCTGCATTTTGAAAAGGACAGCCTGTTTACCGGTTTCCTGGTCTGGCTTACGTTGTATCCAGATGCCGACGAAGTGATCGATATTCTGAGCAGTCCGGGCAGTTGGCTGCCGGTGTATTTACCGGTTTCGATAGAAGGCATTAACGTCGAAAAAGGCGATGTGTTTAAAGCCGCATTGCAGCGCAAACTGTGCGCGAACGGCTTGAATCCGGATTATTTTATCGAAGGTGTCTTGCATAAGGCTGACGGGCGGGAAATAGCGATTGCTTACTCCGTCTATCACAATCAACCGCAATTCCAAGCCGGCGAGTTTTATCGCCGGTTATTCGCAGGAAAAGGCGAAATTCCTGTCAGGCAGTCGCTTGCGCTGGCGAAGTTGCGTTCGTTTTTGGCTGAATCCTTGCCGGCGTATATGATTCCGGCGCATTTCACCGAGCAGGAAAGTCTGCCGTTGAATAGCTCCGGAAAAATTGACCTGAAAGCGCTACCGCTTCCGTTTACCGTAAACAGCGGCGAACAGGACGAACATTATGCCGCGCCGACCACCGAAACCGAACGACATTTGGTTGATATATGGCAAACCGTTCTGGATCAAAAACCGATCGGTATCCATGACCATTATTTTCATCGTGGCGGCGATTCGATTCGCGCAATACAGATTGTCGCTCGTTTGCGCGAACGTAATTTGAAACTGGATGTGCGCGATATTTTTCAATATCCGACCATTTACGAATTGGCGATGCAGGTCGGCGAAGTGGTTAAATCTGTCGACCAAAGCCCGGTGACTGGTGTGATTCGGTTAACGCCGATCCAACAATGGTTCTTTGCGCAAAACACGCCGGAACCCCAACATTTCAATCAAGCCGTTTTGTTAAAGCTTAATGAGCGGGCGCAAAAAGCCGATCTGCAAACCGTATTGGAGCATTTGCACCGGCATCACGATGCGTTGCGTACTCAATTTAAGCTAGGTGCTGACATCGTCCAGGAAATCTGCGCAACAGAGGGACATGTCGATTTGCAGGATGTCGATTTAGGTCAGCAAGTTGATCCAGTTAAAGGAATGCAGCAACATGCCGATAGTGTTCAGGCAAATATCGATTTAAGCGAAGGACAGTTGTTCAACGCCGTGCTGTATCGTTTACCGGATCAGGACTGCTTATTGCTGTTTTGCCATCATCTGGTCATCGACGGCGTTTCCTGGCGTATTTTGTTGGAAGATTTCAGCACAGCATACCGGCAAAAGCTTGATGGACAAGACATTACCTTGCCTCTGAAAACCGATTCTTTTAAGGCTCATGCCGAACGCTTGCAGTTGTATGCTCAAAGTGCCGAATTGAGTCAGCAGCTGGTTTATTGGCAAACTTTAGCTTCGACAGCCGATTCGAAACCGCAACCGAGTACTGCGACGATGGCCGATGTCGGCGAATATACCTTGAGTTTAAATGAAGCCGACACGCATTTATTGCTGACCGATATTCACCGCGTCTTTAATACTCGCATCGACGACGTGTTACTGGCGGCTTTGGCGATGACGCTATACCAATGGCAAGGCAGTCAGCAAACGCTAATCGAGATGGAAGGCCATGGCCGCGATGAGCTGGACGGCTTGGATACGCAACGCACCATCGGTTGGTTTACTGTCGCCTACCCTAAAGCGCTGCATTACGATCCGCAACAAAACTTGGCCGATTTGCTGAAAGAGACTAAGGAATCGCTACGTAAAATACCGAATAAAGGCTTGGGCTACGGCGTGCTGCGTTATTTGCAGAACCGGTCCGAGTTGGCGTTGACGCCGGAAATCGGTTTTAACTATCTGGGTCAAATGGATGCCGGTGATCAAAATGAGTTGTTTAGTATCGATTGGCAAGGCTTAGGCCGAGCTGTCAGCCCTCAAATGCCGCTGGCTCATGAGCTCGACATATTAAGTCTGGTCGATAAAAAAGTGCTTCAATTTCATTTTGCTTTCAACCGGCTGCGTTATGCTGACGAAAGCATTCGTCAATTAGCGGATATGTATCTGCAAAACCTGTCAACGTTGATTGCCTTTTGTATGGCGCAAGACGGCAGCGAAGTGACGCCGTCGGATTTAACCTATCAAGATATCAGCATCGACGAACTGGACTTACTGTTTACTGAATAATGGACCTGAATAAAGCAAACTTACAAGACCTCTATCCGTTATCGCCGATGCAGCAAGGCATGCTGTTTCATGCCTTGTACCAGCCGGATAGTCATGCCTATATCGAGCAAATGAGCTATGACATTCAGGGTGACTTGGATGTCGAGATATTCAAACAAAGCTGGCAACTGCTGCACAATCGCCACGATGCGCTGCGTACTGTTTTTGTCTACAAAAAATCCGCCAAGCTGTTGCAAATGGTGTTAAAGCACCGGGATGTGGAATTCAACTGCATCGATTTAACTGACTTGGCGCCGGATCAACAAGCGCAACATATCGAGCAATACCGGCAACAGGACAGAGCCAGGGGTTTTGTTTTAACGAAAGACCGATTGTCGCGGATACAACTGTTTAAAACCCATGCCGACCGCTATGTGATGATTTGGAGTGTGCATCATATTATTCTGGATGCCTGGTGCTTCGGTATCATTTATCAGGAATTGATGCGCTGTTATCAAAGCCTTTTATACAATCAGCCGCTTCGCTTGCCGCCGGCGCCGCCTTACAGCCGATATATCCAGTGGCTGGGCGCTCAAGATAAAGACGCCGCGCGCAACTTCTGGCAAAACTACCTTCAAGGCTATAATGTTGCAGTGGGCTTATATGCACAGCAGCAACAGAGCAACGATTATTGCTACGCCAGGCAAAAGCTGAGCTTGTCAAAAGCCGATTCCGACAGGCTTAAAACCGCTGTCAGAGCGGCGCAGGTTACCTTAAATACGGCGGTTCAAGCGGCTTGGGCCTTGCTGTTAAGTGCGCATAACAGCCGTAATGACATCGTGTTCGGCGTTACCGTTTCCGGACGCCCGGCAGCGGTTGTTAATGTCGAAAACACGGTCGGCTTGTTTATCAATACGGTACCTTTGCGTGTTCGTATCGACGATCAGCTCAGCCTGCCGGCATTTTTGCAGCATGTGCAGCAACAGGCGTTATCGACCGAAGCCTATCATTACTACTCGCTGGCGGATATTCAAAGCCTCAGCGAGCTCAAGCAAAACTTGCTCAACCATGTGCTGGTGTTTGAGAACATACCGCAAGCCGATGCCGATGATTCCGCCATGCAAACCAACGGTTTTGTGATCAGGCAAACCGATATGTTCGAACATCCGCATTATCCGTTTATGCTGTCGGTCAATCCCGATGCGGCTATTGAATTGACGTTAACCTATGACCGCTCGGTCTATAGCGATACGAAAATCGAGCGCATCGCGAAGCAATTGGAACATTTGCTGTTACAAATCGCTAATCAAGCGCAGGGCAGTGTTGCAGAACTTTCGATCTTGCCGGAAACAGAGTGGGCGCAAATTTTAAACCGCTTCAGTACATTAATTGAAGAACCTGACAGCAAGCTGCTGCTTGATTTATTCGCCCGGCAACAGGCCTGTTTTCCTGATGCGCTAGCCGTCAGCGACAGCAATCGGCAGCTGAATTATCGTGAATTGAATGCCAGGTCGAACCACTTTGCAAATTATTTGACCAGCCATTACGGGATCAAATCCGAAGATAAAGTCGCTGTATTATTGCCGCGAAATGTCGATTTAACTGTTGCTTTGTTGGGCATATTAAAAGCCGGAGCCGCTTATGTGCCTTTGGATAATGCGTATCCGAAAGCACGTATCGATTACATTCTGGAGCATAGCCAAGCCGCGTTATTAGTCACGGCCGATGCTGATGCCGGTTGGTCTGTTCCCGCAGTAACGGTTGAGCAAGCCGTCAGTCAATGCGCTATCGATTCGGATCCAGATATTAGCGTATTGCCTCGGCAATTGGCGTATTTAATTTATACATCAGGCTCTACCGGACAGCCCAAAGGCGTTATGGTCGAGCACGGCAATCTCGCTGTTTTTTGTATTAATTTGCGGCAACGATTCGGCTTTAACGAGAGCGACAAACTGTTGGCCTTGACCACGGTCAGTTTCGATATTTCGGTATTGGAATTGCTCTGCTCTTTGACCGTCGGTATGCAGGTTGTGATTGCCGATGATCAACAGTGCCAAGCTCCTGAAAAAGTCATTCATTTAATCGAGGATCATGCGATAACAGTATTGCAAGCTACGCCTTCGCGGTTGCAATGGTTGATTAATGCCGGAGGTGTCGAGGCGCTCGCGACATTGCGGGTTATTTTGGTAGGTGGCGAAGCCTTGCCGGAAAGTTTGGCCGCACAGCTCAAACAACTGCCGGCGACTCAAGTCATTAATGTCTACGGCCCGACCGAGGCAACCATCTGGTCGACATGCAAGAACTTAGCCGACGGTCCATTGACTATCGGCACTGCGCTGGCCGGCGAAGGCGTTTATATCCTGTCGCCCGAGCGCAAATTACAGGCAATCGGCGTTACCGGGGAAGTTGTCATTACCGGCGGCGGTGTTAGCCGCGGTTATTGGCTGGATGCTGAACGCACTGAGAAAGTATTTACCGCCGATCCATTCAGGCCTGGCCAAAGGATGTACGCGACCGGCGATTTAGGACGCTGGCTGGAAAACGGCGAAATCGAATTTTTGGGGCGTAACGACGATCAAGTTAAGATTCGCGGTTACCGTATCGAACTAGGAGAAATTGAGCGCCATGCGCTCAAACATCCGGCAGTTGCCCGGGCGGCCGTCGTTAATAGCGGCAGTGCGGAACACAGTATCTTGAGCGCATTTATCATTCCGGTTTCTCCAGAACATACGGCCGAGACCTTGGCCGTTGAACTGCGTAGGCATTTAGCGCAATGGCTGCCTGAATTCATGATTCCCAGCCGCTTTGTACTAACCGATGACTTACCGTTAAACAGTAACGGTAAAGTCGATCGTAAAGCGCTGGTTCTTAGTCTGGGTGAAATGACCCAGCCCCAGCGTCCGTACCGGGCGGCGCGGAATGATTTGGAGCAACAGGCCGTAGAGCTTTGGCAGCAGGTGCTTCAGCACCGGTCCATCGGTATCGACGATGATTTTTTCAGTCTGGGCGGCAACAGTATCAATGCGATTCAGTTGCTGTCGCAACTGAACAAATTGTACGGCAGGGATATTTTACTCAGTGATTTTTGGTCACATCCCAGCATTTTTGCATTAACCGAGGCTTTATCCGGAGATCGGCAATCGGGGATGATTGCCCTGAATACTCGGACAAACGCCCCTATGGTTTTTTGCTTTCCTCCGATTGCAGGCTTTGGCGCCGTTTTTAGAGGTTTGGCGGAACAGTTGTCATGCGCCTGTTATAGCTTTGATATTGTCCCGGACATCGATTGGATTGCTTACAGCATTGCAGCGATTAAACAAGTGCAAGCTCAAGGGCCCTATATATTGTTAGGTTATTCGGCAGGCGGCAACTATGCTTATACTGTAGCCACAGCGATGCACAGCCAGGGCGAACAAGTTCGGGCATTGATCTTGATTGATAGTATCAGGGTGACGGAAGTGACCGCTTTAAGCGAGCGGGAAAAACAGGAAATTATTGAACAGGCTTTACAAGAATCGCAGTTGTTGACCACTCTTGATAAAGAACGTGTCCGCTCGATCATGAGTGCTTATCTGGATTTTATTTTGCAGCATCCGAATCAGTCGGCGTTAACGGCAGAACTATTTTGCCTAAGCGCTGAGAACCAGGACGGATTGTCTTTACCGCGTGACGGTTTCAGCCGGGATTGGTCGACTTCAACGCTCGGTGCAGTGACTCATTATCAAGGCAAAGGCAATCATTTCCAGGTTTTGACACAGCCGCAATTGGCGCATAACGCCGAAGTAATACAAGGTATTTTAAATAGATTATGAAATTATTGGATTTTTTCAATCAGGAAAGCCGGGCGCCGAAAAGACAGATCGTTTTTACCGCCCTGATTTCAGGTTTGGCGAATGGTTATTTACTGACTATTATAAATAATGCAGCGGAAACGGTTAATAAAAGCGAAGCATTACAAATGAGTAATTTTTTCCTGTTCTTAATCGATTTAATATTATTGATTTACACCAAACAATATTCTCTAAAGCAAGCCACAGTTGCAGCGGAAGATGCGATTAATCGCGTCAGAATTCGAATAACGGATAAATTACGCTGTACTGAATTACCGTATATTGAAACGGCAGGCCATGCCAAAATATATACAAGCATTACCCAAGATACCAGTTTAATTTCAGAATCCGCGATTATTTTGATCAATGCTTGCCAGCAAATGATCGTGGTAGTTATTTGCCTGTTATATATTGCCTGGTTATCGATACCCGGATTTGTCGTTACAATTTCAGTATTAAGTATATCAGTGCTGATGTATTTATATAATTCAAAACATATTGGAGCGCAATTGCATGAAGTAGCCAATAAAGAGTCTGAGTTTTTTAACGGTATTAAAAGTATTTTGGTCGGGTTTAAAGAAATCAAGATTAACCGAAAAAAGAATAATGCATTATTCGCACATACCGAAGCGATTGCCAAAGATGCTAAAGAGATTAAAGTTGCCGCCGGCCTGCATTTTGTTATTGAGTTAATGTTTGCGCAAACCTCTTTTTATATTTTATGTGCCGCAATTATTTTCGTTTTGCCGATTTTAAGCGCGACCCAGATTGATCAAGTGGTCGGTATTACTATTGCTATTTTATTTTTATTTGGCCCGTTAAGTATGGTGGTTAGTGCATTTCCGATGTTCGTACGCGCTAATGTCGCAGTAGAAAATATTTATCAATTGGAGCATGAAATTGATTCATCCAGCAAAATACAATTGCCGACAAGCCCACAAGCGCCTGTTTTTGAAAGCCTGGAGTTCGAACAAGTCGGTTTTCATTATCCGCAGCAAGGCGAAAGTACAGCATTCGGTGTAGGACCGCTCAGTTTTAAAATTAATAAAGGCGATACCTTGTTTATCGTTGGCGGTAACGGTAGCGGTAAATCCACGTTACTTAAACTATTGGTCGGTCTTTATTACCCTTTATCAGGTAGTATTTATATTAACGATAAACTTTTGGAATCGGATGATTATATTCACTACCGTGAATTATATTCGACTATATTTACCGATTTTCATTTATTTGAGCGCTTATACGGTATTGAGGATGTCGATTATCGCCGTGTAGACGAGTTGCTAAAAACTATGGGTTTATCGAAAAAAACTACCTTTAAAAATAACGGATTTTCCAATATCGATTTATCGACCGGGCAAAAGAAGCGTTTGGCTTATATTGCCTCGGTGCTTGAGGATAAACAGATTTATATATTCGACGAATGGGCAGCCGATCAGGATCCTGAATTTCGTCAATATTTTTATGAGGTTTTATTAAAAGATTTAAAATCTAAAGGTAAGACTGTGATTGCCGTAAGTCATGATGATCGTTATTTTTTTGCGGCTGATAAAGTTATAAAAATAGAATACGGGCGAATTATTAATTAGCCGATTAGCTGGTAATAGCCGATACATACCGCATTGCTTTGATCGGCAATATATTCCATAGAGAAATCATTGTTGGGCCATGGCAGGTACACAAATAATCATAACAGTTTTGAAATAGCGAATTTACCTCATGCTCATAATAAAAAAAATAAAATCGACAGTGTATATATTGTCGTTAGTCTTTACTACAACGACTATGGCGGACGATTTTAATGAATCTATCGAAAAAACCCTTAAATTTGGGCAAGACGACGCCAGATATGGGCAAATTAAATTTGATTTACGTTATCGTTATGATAATACCGATAGTACTAATCCCAAAAAAGAGGTCGCCAATGCATCCACTGCACGTTTGCGCTTGGGTTATTTAACGCCTATCTTTAAAGGATTGCAGGCCTTTGCCGAATTTGAAGGCAATCAGGATATAGGCGTTAACAGCTATGACAGCACCATGAATGGTAAAACCCAATATGAAAAAATTAATGACCCCCAACAAAATGAACTCAATCAATTATGGGTGAGTTATAAAGGTGTTCCTAATACCGAAGCCAGATTAGGCCGTCAATTGATACAAATAGATAATGAACGATTTATCGGCGCATCGGCATGGCGACAGCTGGAGCGTACTTATGACGCTCTCTTATTAAATAATACTTCATTGCCGAATACCTCGGTTATTCTCGGATATATCAGCAAAGATCAGAATACCGACTCCACCATACAAAGCTTGCAATTACCGTTGGCGAATATTAGCTATAATTTTGCCAATATGGGTAAGTTAACCGGCTATTCCTATTTTATGGATTTTAGAGATCCTTCTGCATATGAAGCTTCCAATCAAACTTACGGTGTGAGTTTTGATGGTACGCGCAAGCTTAATGATACTTTAGGTTTTGTTTATCGGACTGAATATGCTTATCAAAGCAGTTATAGGCACAGCACTCCTTATCAAGCGGATTATTACCATATTATTGGTGGCTTTACCGCTTACGGTTTTATTGTCAAAGGAGCCATGGAGCAATTAGGAGGTAAAGGCTTAAATAAAACCTTTGATACCCCTTTAGGTTTATTACATAAATTTAGCGGTTGGGCGGATGTATTTACTACGACGCCTGATAATGGTTATCGTGATGTTTATGCCAGTGTTGAAAAAGAACTGATGGGTATCAGGTTAATAGGTTTTTACCGTGATTGGTCGGATGATACTGGTAAAAAACATTATGGAGATGAATGGGATTTTATGGTTACAAAAGAATTTTTTAAGCATTATAACCTAATGGCAAAATATGCTTATTTCAGCACAGATACCGGTGGCACAGCAATTGGTAAATTTGATACACAAAAAGTATGGTTTGGAGCTGGAATAACTTTTTGATGGACAGAATGTCTTTGATGATAAAGTCGCATTTATAGGGTTATAAATAACCTCTTAAATAATAGTTGTCATGCTTAATACACGCATAGCAATTCTTGAATATGATGGATTACTAAAAAATGAATAAAACCAAACAAGCTATTAGTATAACCCTCGCGTGTCTAATTCTTACTTTTATAAGTTCCTCAGCGGTTTCCGCTAATGATCAGCCCGTTTTAGATGAACCTCTAAACGAAATACAAGCCATTATTAAAAGGGGTAAATTGATAGTTGCTATGTATAGTCAAGATACACCGCCGTTTTATTATATGGATAAGAATAATGAACTAACTGGTGTCGATGTTGTTTTAATTAAAGGTTTTGCCGACTTATTAGGCGTAGCTGTAGAATTTGATCGTAGCGCTAAATTTCTTGATGATGTTGTTGATAAAGTTGAAAAGCATCAAGCGGACTTGGCTATTTGTAAACTCAGCATGACCTTTGGCAGGGCGCAGCGTGTACTTTTTGCCGAGCCGTATGCTAATTTGCATCAAAGTTTGTTGATTAACCGGCTTGAACTTTCCAGGCAGTTAAAGGGGCGGTCTCAAGAAGAAACCATTCAAAACTTAACCGGCAAGCTCGGCGTAGTGGCTAAATCATCTTATGTCGGCTATGCAAAGCATTTTAAAAATATGGAGATAGTTCAATATCCTACTTGGAATGAAGTGATAGACCATGTCTTACAAGGCGATATAACTGCCGCTTTTCGTGATGACGCTGAAGTGAAAATGATTTTGCGTGACAGGCCCGATACGACTTTGCATTTATTATCCGTAGTGCTAAAGGATGCCGACGACCCTAAAGGAATTGCTATGTCGTTTGATCATCGTAATTTGAAAGATTTAGTGAATTTCTATCTTAAATCATTAGATCTGAATTTATCTGCCGATAAGATAATTAATGACTATGATAATGTTATTAAAATAATTCAAATGAAAATAAAGCAAAAGGTCTAGTTATGAATCAGTTATCGAAGAAAAATATTTTGAAAGCACTGCGTAGTGGCTGGACTATCCTGATAGCGGTTAGCATAGGGATATATATAGGGCTTTTTAAACACGAATATGTAGCTTATGTTGCCCCGGTAGGTAAAATCTATTTGGATATTTTAAAAATGTGTATTTTACCTATTTTAATAACTGCTATCTCTGTGAGTATTGCGCGTTTAATGTTGGCAAAAGAAGAAAATACCTATATAGGCAGAATGTTAGTCGTATTTGCCATGAGTGTTGTTGTTTCAGGCTTTTTAGGTGTAGTAACAGGTATCATAGGTCATCCCGGTTCAGGTTATGACAAGGCGGCACTTGCTTCATTAGGTTCCATTGTCAGAGAATCCAATGCACCGGATCTTGAGATTTCTGCATACATACCTTTTGTCGCCCAAGAAAAAGAATCTTTCATTAAAGTTTTCATTGCTAATTTAATACCAGAAAATATTTTCTCTGCATTAAATACAGGCAGCAGTTTAAAAGTTCTATTTTTTACTATCTTATTCGGTTTGGCAGTGGGTTCGTCTAATAAAGTTTCATCGCATTATCTACTAACATCCTTAGATTCAGTCTATTTAGCGTTTGCCAGAATGGTGCATTGGCTAATGTATTTTCTTCCATTTGGTCTTTTAGGCTTAATAGCGAACGATGTGTCGCAGGTAGGGATAAGCGTTTTAATAGCAATGATAAAATTTGTGCCGGTGGCATTGCTGGCTTTTTTTCTGCTATTTATCTTGAGCAGTCTTATTATGTGGCGACGCACAGGTTCATTTTCCAAGCCGCTTTACGCTCTTAAGGATCCCGTTATTATGGCATTGGGGACCGGTAATTCTCTGGCTTGTTTGCCCTCAACCTTAACCGCCATGCATGAAGAACTGGGTTATGACAAGGACACGGTTGACTTGCTGGTGCCGCTAACATTTACGATATGCAGGACCGGACCTACCCTGTACTTTGCGCTGGCTGCTTTATTTGTCGCACAATTTTACAATGTCGAGTTGGGAGTAGTCGGATTTATAACCGTGATTGTCAGCTCTATTTTTGCGGGTTTGGCAACTGCCGGCGCCTCAGGTATTGTTTTATTATCCATGTTAAGTTTGGTATTAACGCCTTTAAACCTCCCTGTGGAGGCAGTATTAATATTGTTTATTGTTATTGACCCTATTGTCGGTCCATTTCGCGTATTAGCAATGGTACATACCGCTTGTGCTATCGTAACTTTAATTTTGCCTAAACAGCATAAAGTACAAGTGATAGCTAAAGCGGTGGTTCCTGCCGAGTTAAATAGCTAATTATATTGCTGTAATAATGCTAACTTCGGTCGTTGTTAGTCAAAACCTTTTAATTGGTAGCACTTACTTAACGAAACGATTTGTCCGTGCTTCTGTGTCGGGTAAAACTTCAAATATGTCAACTGGATGTAAAGTATTACCTCCGAAGCTATAGTTTCTTATTTTATGAGTTATTGAAGGCAATTTAAATTTTTTATATTTTTCAAATGCCAGGTGACAACAATATTCATTATGGGGAATAGGTATTTTCTTTAATCCCCATTTTTTATTATCAACAACAGCGTAGTCTTGATAGCTAATAATATCTTTAGGAGGTATGTTTAATCCCCGGCCATCGGCTTTCATTACGCTTTCTTTAAGAGTCCAGTAATGATAGAAACGGCTAATGGGCGCTTTATCATGGATAATATTATGCCATTCACTGTTTGACATGAAATCACTATAATAAATCATCTCTATGTCTTTAATATATTCTATATCTATTCCGATGCGTCCGTTTTCTGAGAGAGCGCATAATACATAAGCTTCCGAGTGCGATATGTTAAAGTCGATATTAGAATCAATTGAAGGTCGATTATAGTTATCAAGTTTCAAAGACTCCAGGCAGGATGAAGGGTAACCTGCTTCCAATAAAGCCAGTTTCAATAGAACTCGGCCAAATAGCGCTGCATGCCTGTCCTGCCATCGATGATACCGCAAAATTTTTTGTTGTATTTCGTTAGGTAGTAGATCGCAGTACATGCGCCACTGCTCATCGGGTAGCGGGTTGCCAAACTGGTAGCAATAGATTTTAATCATAATATGAGGTGCGTTAATCCTTTTTGACGACAATTACAGCGGAAATAATATAACATCAACACTTTAACACTTTGTAAAGCCATGGGTTTCAGCATTATTTAAAATCATATCCATAGGGTGAGTGATCAGATATTCGTTGCCATCAACTTCTTATGCGTAATTATCATGGAATTGTTTTTAAAAATAGTTTTTCGTAGGAGATTTTAAGGTTGAGCTAAAATTTTTGAAGTGAAGAAGCTAATGATTAATTTAAAAGCGCCGCTTCCATAAAATATATTACTTGTAGTGCTATTTTTTATGTTAGATATGTGATTTTTTGTATCGACCTTGAAATAACGTTACTGTTAATTGAATGCATATCCAGATAAGCTATGATAAGTTGTCCAATATGTGGCTCAGTTGGTTATACTAAAATGATAGAGCGCTATGATACAAACTTTTCAGTTATAGGCATATGCTTGATAGAGATTTAAGGAGATAGCGTGGCAATCAAACAGTTAAATTCCTTCAATTAGCCGATTTGTAATACAGTCATGTTAGTATGCATAGAAGGGTGAGTCTTACAGAGAGGTAGTTGAGTTAATTTGCCTTGCTACTATGCTGATCGTCGAGGTAGGGTATCTTTTCATTATATTGTGGGTTTCCGTTATGCAAAAAAAGAATGAAAACTGCAGAACATTATTAAAAATTAAAGATATATTCTATGTTATGAATGATTAATGGAGCCTGTATCTGCATGTTTTTGAATATTGAATAACTGGCCGAGGTCATAGGGAAGTATTCCGGCATATTTTTGACTTCAAATGGAACTGCGAGCTAGATGCTATATTTACATTAGCAATGCCAAAATATTAATATCTTATTGATGTATTTTATCGATATTTATGGAACCATTAAGTATTTTAAGGTGTAATATCCTGTATTGGTAAAGCTGAATCTTTACAATATATGGATTAGTCTTTATTATTAATGACCTGGCGCTAGGCTAATTTGTTCCTTTGAAGCTGAAAGACTTAAAATTTAGGAGTTTATTTTTTAAGTTATTTTGAATAAATGAGCCGAGTAGCTGTTTTAATTTTATATGGCATATAATAAGCTGGTGGCTTATGATTGAACTCATTTTTATTCAAAGTGCTTTAATTTTTCGCTTAAAAAAAATATTTTATTAATTTATTTACAATGAGTTATAGTAAATCGACTCTGAAAGTTTAGTAATTGAATTGTTTGCAGGTGTGTTGCTTGATCATACATTTGAATTAGTCCGGTCGGTTTGGTTCATAATTATTTAAGTTTTCGTAAATTTTATGGATTATTGAATTTTTGTGATCTTTATCTCGTTTTGGGCGTCGATCCACGAGCAGGGCAAGTTATAATTGCTTTGGCTTAATCCTTAATTAATAACAGGTACTTGTCCGTTGCGGGGCATTTTTTGCAAGAAGATAAAGGAATCATCACAGTGAAAATTAAATCTTTATTTGCTGTTACGTTGTTTGTCGGGTTCAGCCAAACTTGGGCCGCTCCTTCTGTTTCCGATAGGATCACTGTTGACTCAGTGTATAGCGAATCAGCTAACAGCGTTACTCTTCCGATAGTCGATCTAGCATCAGGGCGTTTTAGTACTGAATTATTGTTCGGTGCTTTTATAACGCAGGCAAACGGTAGTTTACTCAGCTCTGTTACTATAAATCCACTAATATCTCTTAATGATTCTAATGAAATCGTGATGGATAAAGGCTTTGATCCGGTGATTGCCGACAAGTTGAAAACCTTTTTACAAAGGCATGTCACGGAATTGGGTAAGCCCGGCGCTATTATTAGAGTGGATATGAATGGGAAAGTTTGGCGTGGTGTGATCGGTAAGAAACGTGTTGATTCGGATGAGCTGCTGAATTTTTCCGATAGACACCGAATAGGCAGTCTTACCAAAACGTTTGTAGACAGCACTATAATGCAACTGGTAGATCAAGGGGTATTAAATCTTGATGCAACGATTGACACTTATATCCCTGACGTAACTATTCCAAATAAAAGTAAAATTACAATCCGCCACTTAATTGCGCATAGAACCGGTTTGTTTAACTATGTAATTGATTATAATTTTACCGGAATTCAAAAAGCTTTGGCGGTTGATCCATTAAAGGTTTATAAGCCGACGGATTTGCTGGCTATTTCGAACAGTCAGCCGGTGAACCATGAGCCGGGAGCAAGGTATCAATATTCCAATACAGGCCTGATTTTAGCCGGTTTGATTATTGAAAAAGTGACCGGCAAATCTATAATTCAAGCAGTTCATGACTATACCGTCAAGCGCTTGGGATTGTTTCGAACCGAGTTTCCGCTGGACCCCGGTATTCAATCCAATTATATGCACGGTCACGCGGATTTTAATGGCGACGGCAAGTTAAGTTCATATAACGGTAACGAAAGACAGACTCCATATCTTGATCCTAATAATGGCAGTACAATTCCGGCATTCCCTGCGCAAGAGATCGTGAGTTATCTTGATCCTTCGGCATCCTGGGCGGCCGGCGCGATGATTTCCAATCACGATGACTTGGCAAAATGGATAAAAGCCTATGTAGATGGCGATTTGCTGACCAATAAAACATTACAGAGCCAAGTGCTTAGCGATTGTCTGCCTTCAGCCCCTGATTATGGCGCTTCTTATTGTTTGGGTATGGTCAAGGTAACATGGCCGTTTAATACGACCGATCCGACTAAATGGTGGTTCGGCCATTTAGGTCAAATTAACGGTTACGATAATGCGGTATTCCGTAATACCAGTAAAAATATTACGATCGGCATGACTAATAACAACTATTTTATAGGCACGGATGCTAATCTTGGCACCGGTGTTTTAATCTTCGATTTGTTGAATATTGTCGATCCGCTGCCTGCAAGCACAACGACTGCTAATGCCGGATTTATGCGTCCGCCGTTGAATCCTGAAGACTTAGGCGGTCAATAAGTAAAAAATGCCATGTATAAGGTAGAAGTAGTCTTCTGCCTTGCTGTCTCTTAATTAATCATTGCCGTGCAAGAATTTTCTATCAAAAATTTAGTAGAGCTATTCCGTTATAGAGCGCAACAAACACCCGATCAAACGGCTTATACCTATCTTAAAGAAGGTATCGTTGAGGAAGGGCGGCTAAGCTATGCCGAGTTGGATTGTAAGGCGAGAGCGGGCGCGGTTGTAATCAGGCGTTATGTGCCTACAAATGGCCGGGTGTTGCTACTGTATCCGCCCGGCATCGACTTCATGGTCGGTTTTGCCGCTTGCTTGTATGCGGGTGTCATCGCGATACCTGCGCCGCCCCCCGATACGGTTCGCCTTAAAAGAACGCTGCCCCGCTTAAAAGCCATCGCCAAGGATGCAGAGGCTAGTTTGGTTTTAAGCAGTGGCGAGCTCATTGAGTCAATTAAACAAAAATCGGCAAATGCAACGCAAGCGGCGATGGAGACTTTTGCCGTCGAGCATTGGTTGGATTATTACGACTTAAATGATGCTTCGGAGGACGATTGGCAGATGCCGGCAATTGTTCCTGATAATCTGGCCTATCTGCAATATACCTCGGGTTCTACAGCGACGCCGAAAGGCGTGATGATGAGCCATGCCAATTTAATGCATCACTTGGCGCAAATTCAGCAAGCCTGGGCTTATGATAAAGACAGCGTTAGCGTCACCTGGATGCCGTATTTTCACGATTACGGACTGGTTGACGGCCTGTTGGAGCCGCTGTTTACCGGAATCCCTTGTTATATCCTATCGCCTCTGACTTTTTTAAAGCGTCCTCTGCGTTGGTTGCAGGCGATTTCCAAATACCGCGGCACGCACACGCAAGCGCCTAACTTTGCTTATGCTTATTGCCTGGAAAAAATCAGCGACGAACAACTTAAAGAACTGGATTTAAGTTGTCTCAAAGTGGCCAGCAATGGCGCCGAGCCGGTCCGAATGGAAACGGTCGAAGCATTCAGCAAACGCTTCACCACATGCGGCTTTCGTGCCGAATGTTTGTATCCGGCTTATGGCTTGGCCGAGGCGACTTTATTGGTCGCAACCAAGCCGCACGGCGTTTTGCCTTTGTTCCATCAATTAAACGCCGAGCAGCGCCAGGATGATAACATTCAAGGCACTATCGTCAGTTGTGGACCCCCGATCGGAATAACCGAGGTTAAAATCGTTAAACCGGGCAACATGACGCTTTGCGAGGAAAACGACATCGGAGAAATATGGATCAAAGATCCCGGTGTTGCTCAAGGCTACTGGCAAAACGAACACGCGACAAATGATACGTTTCATGCCTATACCAGCGACGGGCAGGGACCTTATTTGCGTAGCGGCGATTTGGGGTTTTTACGCGGCGGCGAGTTATTTATTACCGGCCGATTGAAAGATTTAATCATCATTAACGGCGTCAATCATTACCCGCAAGATATCGAATGGACGGTGATTCAGGCGCATTCGGCGCTACGTCCCGAACATGCAGCGGCGTTTTCGGTGATGGTCGATGATCAGGAGCGTCCGGTTGTCGTGGTCGAACTAAACCAAAACAACGACGACTCTCAAGCAATCGTTCAAGCGATCCGTACCGCTTTGGCCGAGGCGCATGAACTGGAAGTTTATGCGGTAGCCTTGCTAAAAAAAGGCACTATCCTCAAAACCTCCAGCGGAAAATTGCAAAGGTACGGTTGTAAGCAGGCATTTTTACAAGAACGCCTTGAGACCCATGAACTTTGGCAACAGCCAAACGCGGTAAAAACAAATACAGTCAGCGCAGGCACTTTGGCTGATTGGCTGGTGGCGAAACTTGCAGAAGCGTTAGGCATTGCCACGGAAACGATAGACGTCGACCAGGTTTTCTCAGTCTATGGGCTTTCGTCCCGGCTTGCTGTCAGCCTAGTCGGCGAATTGGAAGATTTCTTAGCGGCTAACGGCAGCAAAGACTTGGAATTATCGCCGACTTTATTATGGCAATATCCGACCGTCGCAACCTTAGCCGCATTCGTGCAAACGCAGCTACAAAGTTTCGCGCCTGTGCCGCGCACAACACAGGACCATAGTAGCTTGGATCAAGCCCCGATTGCGGTAGTGGGCATGGGCTGCCGTTTTCCCGATGCCGACAACCCGGACGAATTCTGGCAGCGGTTGGTCGACGGTCACGATGCGATCAAGGATATTCCGACACAGCGTTGGGATGCGGATAGCTATCCGCAAATCAATACCCGCCGCGCAGGCCTTTTAAATCATGTCGATCTGTTCGACGCCGAGTTTTTCGGTATTGCCGACAAAGAAGCCGATGCGATGGATCCCCAACAACGTCTGGTGCTTGAAGTCGCTTACGAAGCACTGGAATATGCCGGCATAGCGCCTGAAAGTCTGGCGCAATCCGAAACAGGGGTATTTATCGGCATCAGTACCGACGATTATGCGGCCTGGCAATTGAGTTCAACCGATGCAATCGACGCCTATGCGAGTACCGGCAAGACCTTCAGCATCGCCGCTAACCGACTTTCATACATCCTAGATTTACACGGCCCCAGCATGGCTGTCGATACCGCGTGTTCGTCGTCGCTGGTCGCCATTCATCAAGCCTGCCAGAGTTTACGCCAGCAAGAATGCTCGCTTGCGCTAGCGGGCGGAGTGAATCTGGTATTGTCTCCGCAAATGATGGTGGCTCTGTCGTCCGCCAATATGCTGTCGCCGGACGGGCAATGCAAAACGTTCGCCGCCGATGCCGACGGCTATGTGCGCGGTGAAGGCTGCGGCGTGGTCGTATTAAAACGCGTGGAAGATGCCGAACGTGATGGTGATCCAGTTTTGGCCGTGATCCGCGGTTCCGCAGTTAACCAGGACGGCCGCAGCAACGGCCTGACTGCTCCGAATATGAACGCCCAACAAAGTGTCATTAGAAAAGCCTTGGCCAATGCTCAAGTCAAGCCCGAAGCCGTCAGCTATATCGAAGCGCACGGTACCGGCACGCCGTTAGGCGACCCGATAGAAATGGACGCTTTATTAAGTGTGTTCCGGCAAGCTCCGGAATTGAACGTAGGCTCGGTAAAAACCAATATCGGCCATTTGGAAGCCGCGGCCGGTATCGCCGGTTTGATTAAAGTAATCCAGTCATTGCGTCATCAAACCATACCCGCGCATCTGCATTGCCATACTCGCAATCCGTTGATTAAACTGGACGGCAGCGGTTTTAGCATTCCTGCAAAAACGCAGCCTTGGCTGGCTGAACAGCGGATAGCCGGAGTCAGCTCATTCGGTTTCGGCGGTACTAATGCCCATATCGTGGTTTCCGAAGCAAAAAACCGGGAACTTCGAACGATAGAAAGCGAAAAAACTCAATTGCTCGCAGTCTCGGCCAAGAGCGCCGATGCATTGCAACAACTGCTACAGCGTTATATCGATTTTATTAAATTCCGTCCGCAACTGAATCTTGCCGATTTATGCTACAGCGCGGCCTTGGGCCGTAGCGATTTTAATTTTCGCACTGCGCTGGTAGCCGATACGGCATCGGATTTACTCGACGCACTGCAAAACGAAGTAGCGAAAGCGTTTACAACTGTTGCGAAGACTTCGCGCAAAATCGCATTTTTATGCACCGGGCAGGGCGCGCAAACCCGGCAAATGGGCTTGCTGTTATACCAGACCGAAGCGGTTTTCAAAGCCGCGATCGATACCTGTGAACAGTTGTTGGCCGATGAACTGGAGCTGGCGTTAACGGAGGTCATGTTCAATGACGACGATTATTTGCTGAATCAAACCGGTTATACACAACCGTTATTGTTTTCTCTGCAATATGCGCTGGGGAAACTGTGGCAAAGTTGGGGCGTTCAACCGGATATTTTGCTGGGCCATAGCGTCGGCGAATATGCGGTCGCCTGTTTGGCCGGCGTTTTCGAATTGAAGGATGCGATCAAATTGATTGCTGCGCGCGGGCGCCTCATGCAGGCGTTGCCGGCCAACGGCAGTATGGCGGCTGTGTTTGCGGAAGCCGGAGCGGTCGAAGCCGCGATAGCCAAAGTAAATGGGCGGGTTGTGATTGCCGGATATAACAGCCACCGCTTGCAAGTCATTTCCGGCGAGAATGACGCTATCGCAGCCGTATGCGAAACATTGCACGAACAAGGCTTCAGCTCGCAGCCATTGGTAGTATCGCATGCGTTCCATTCGCCGTTGATGCAGGACATGTTGGCCGCGTTTTCCGAAGTCGCGAATAGCTGCAATTACCATCAGCCTAACATCGCTATCATCTCCAGCTTGACCGGAAAACGGATCGATACGGAAATGAGTTCGCCGGATTACTGGATTTCGCACATCATCGAGCCGGTCCGCTTCTCGTCAGCCGTGGCCGCCTTGTTGGAGGAAGGCTGCGATATCGCGATTGAAATAGGCCCGCAACCCCATGCTTCGGCAATGGCGCAGAAGGCAACCGGCGCGGAAGCCGTACAATGGCTGCCCAGTTTAAAACGAGGCGCTGGGGATAGGGATGTGTTGCTGTCGGCCGTAGCCAAGCTCTATCAACAAGGCATTAATATCGACTGGCGCGGCATGTACGGCGCACATGCGTGTCAACGCCTGAACGGTCTGCCCAGTTATCCGTTCCAGCGGCAACGTTACTGGCTGGATACGCAGCCGGTGTTTTTCAGGGACGCGGCCGGTCCTTTGCCTGATTTGCTAAACAAGCTGATCAAGCAAGCGGAACAAGCGCCTCAACTTTATTATCAATGGCATTGGCAGCTTGCACCGGTAATATCGGATGAATCATCCAAAGCGCAAACGTGGCTGATTTTTTCAGACCATAGCGGCATCGCGGCTGAACTACTCGAAACGTTGATAGGCGCAGGCCATCGTTGCCATCTGGTGTTTCCGGGACCTGAGAACAGCCTGTTAGCGTCAGGCCATGGTTGGCAGATAGAGCCGACTGCATCAGGCTTGCGCTATTTGCAACAGCAACAGCTGCCTGAAGTGCGAGTCGTCCATCTATGGAGCCTGGACCTGAGCGTCGACTTGCAAGCCGACAATGTTATACAACAACAGGCATTGTCGTGTTTCAACGTAATGCATATCCTGCAACAATTGCCGGTACACAGTTTGTGGCTGGTAACCAGGCATGCCTATGCGTTGAACGAAGGCGAGAATATCCAGCCGAATCAAGCGCCGCTATGGGGTATGGCGAAAGCCATTGTCCTGGAATATCCGAAGGTTTTTCGTGGAATGATCGATATCGGCACCGATGGAGATGTCGTGCCGTTAGCAGCCGAATTAAATACAAAAAATACCGAGTTGGCAGTCGCGCTAAGAGGCGATCAGCGTTATGCCGGTCGTCTGCTGCCTTATCAATTAGCCCAAACCGGGCAAGCATCGAACATCATAAAAGGCGACGGCACTTACCTGATCAGCGGCGGCTTAGGCGCATTGGGCCTGCAAATAGCCAAACGTTTGGCCGAGTTGGGCGCAAAAGACATAGTCCTGCTGGCCAGACGGCCGGTCGGGGATGAGCACCGGCCTATGCTGGATCAATTAAGCAAGCAGGGCTGCCGCGTGCATACTTTGCAAGCCGATGTTGCTTCCCTCAAGGATATGCAGACTGTCGCCGAAAAGCTCAAACAATTGCCGCCGCTATCGGGTATTATCCATGCCGCCGGTGTGGCAAACGATAAGCCGCTGGCCGAATTGACCGAACAGGATTTTATCCAGACCCTGAGGGCAAAAGTGCAAGGCGCCTGTTTGCTGCATGAATTAAGCCTTGATTTGAAGCTGGATTTCTTTTGCCTGCTATCTTCTATCGCCTCGGTCTGGGGCGCGAAACAACGCGCCCACTATGCGGCCGCCAACCAATTCCTGGATGCGTTAAGCGCTTATCGCCGGCAACAAAGCCTGCCGGGGCTCAGCTTGAATTTCGGGCCTTGGCAAGGCGACGGCATGGCTTCCGGTTTGGCAGGGGAACTCGCGCAAAGCGGTATCAGGGCCTTGAATCCGGAGCAGGTTTTGGCCGCGTTGCCGCAAATCTTGTCCGAGCCGGCATCGCAAATTATTGTAGCCGACGCGGATTGGTCCATGCTGTCTGCGCTGTTTGCCGGTTATGCCGGAGCAGGATTATTCGAACATTTGCTCAACGCAACTGACACATCCGGTATTGTCGAGCAAATTGATCGTTTCCTTGATGAACTGCGTCGTGCGCCGAAAGACCGGCAACAGACACTGCTATCCGAACGCTTACAAAGCGAACTGAAGCAAACGCTGGGTTTGAAAAACAACAAAGTTGTCGACACCGAACGCGGTTTTTTCGAAATGGGCATGGATTCGTTGATGGCCGTGCAATTCAGAACGCGCCTTGAAAACCTGTTAAGCCTCAATTTACCGGCAACCTTGGCGTTCGATTATCCTAACATTCAGCAGTTAACGGTTTTTCTGTCAGCCGAACTTTTACACGAACAAACAGCGGTAGGCAATATTCCGGAAGTTGCGGATAATGATCAGCTTGCGTTAGCAATCGACTTTGAATTGACTGCCTTGGAAAACTTATTACGGGATCTAGCCTAATGGACGCAACCAACGACGCTTCGGCCCGGCGGATTTTAAATGCGCTTAAAAATGCGCGGGAAAAGATCGAGCAATTGCAACAGACTGACCGGGAAGCTATTGCGATTATCGGCATCGGTTGTCGTTTTCCGGGCGGAGTCGACAGTCCTGAAAGCTATTGGCAGCTGTTATCCGAAGGTAAGGATGCCGTTGTCGAGGTGCCCGCGCAACGTTGGGACAGTCAAAGATATTACCATCCGGAAGCCAATAAACTCGGTTTTACCAACACGACGCGCGCAGCGATCCTCGATCATATCGACCAGTTCGATCCGCAGTTTTTCAATATCTCGCCGCGTGAAGCGGTTAATCTCGATCCGCAGCAACGCTTGGTTTTGGAAACGGCTTGGGAAGCCTTGGAACGGGCAGGGCAGATGCCCGACCGTTTGGCGGGGACTCGCGCCGGGGTATTTGTCGGCATTACCGCGAACGATTACAGCCAATTGTCCGATGACATTGCGCGATACGATGCGTATTTCAACAGCGGCAACAGCCTGAATGTAGCCGCAGGCCGGTTATCCTATACCTTGGGCTTTACTGGTCCGAGCATGGCGGTCGATACCGCCTGTTCGTCGTCGTTGACCGCCGTGCACCTGGCTTGCCAAAGCCTCAAACAGCGCGAATGCCGCTTGGCTTTGGCCGGTGGCGTTAATTTAATGTTGTTGATACAAAATAGCGTTGCTTTGTCCCAAGCGGGCATGCTGTCGCCGGACGGCCATTGCAAAACTTTCGACGGGTCGG